>DNGN01000227.1 GCA_003486225.1 Chloroflexota bacterium | reverse complement strand
GGGGGGAGGAGTGCTTTTTGGGGTTGGGTTTCCATAAATCTATCTCTTCCGTTATTACTGAGTCGCTACGCTGTCCTCCGCCCGGCCAGGCCAACCTACCGGGTTGAGATGCTGATGGTGTGATGGTCCAGGTTTTTTTCTTCGGTCTTGGCGATGAAGATCTTGGATGATCGGCTTAGCCGCGTGATGATGGACAGGATCAGATTGTAAAAGAATGTAATTGTCCGCATCGTGTTAGACCTCCGTCTATATTAGATGATTATCTAACTAAGATTATAATCTAATTTCTAAAGCAAGTCAAGTGGAAATCAGTGGCTTAGATGAGTGCAAGATGAGAGATTTTTTGCACTTAACTTAATCCCCGGGTTTAGGGTTGGCTGCCAGGCTGGCTTCGGTGTCCGCCGGTTTTGGAGACTCGGCTGCAGCAGTTTCTTTTTTCTTCGGGATTTTGAACTTGAACCAGATCGGGATCACGGAGATGGCAGCCACGGCGGCGGTGATCTGAAATGGCAGTTTGGGGTTGAAGGTTTCCCATAGATATGCCCCGATGTAGGGTGCGGGCAGTGAGATAAGTCCAATGCTGCTGTAAAAAACACCCTGGAAGACTCCCAGCATATTTTGTGGCACCACTTTGGAGATCAGGGATTGGTAAGCTGGGTTAAGCATGCCGACTCCCAGGCCAAATACCACCCAGGCTGCTGCAAAGCCGTAAAAGGTCAGGGTATTGAGGAAGATGAAGAATGCCCCAAAGACGAACAGGAACCCGATCACGATGGGGATGCGCTCCTCATATTGATCCACCAGTTTGCCGGAGAGCATGGGCGTGAGCATCATAGCGATGGCAAAGATGGATCCGAGCACCCCTATTTGTTCGACGTTGATCTGCCCAATCTGCTCCAGGTACAGCGGCTGCAGCTCGCCGGAAAGGCGGAAAGCGATATCGCGCACGCCGTCTGTAATTAAAATCCAGGTGAGTACGCCGCCGCCAATCATCAAGGCCCACATCCGCTTGATGCTGGATTTGAATGAGCTCATGGAGAGGTCATTCGAACGGGTGGCATTGGCTTCTTCCTTCATCGTGGTGGCCATCCAGATGCGCAGTCCGGCAGCCAGGCTGTAGAGCCCCCATACGACGAACATCATCGGCCGGAAGCCAAATTTGCCCATCAGTAATCCGCCGGTCACCGGGCCTACCACGCCGGTGATCTGAAAGATCGTGCTGGTGACGCCGTACACCTTGCCGCGGTTTTCCTCGGAGGAATTTTCTGCAATGAAAGCCCCAAAGCTGGGGCTGACCAGCGCACCGGGGAACATGCTGATTGCCATGGCTGCCAGCATCCACTGCCAGGTTGGGGCAAGGGCCAACGCAAGAAACCCAAGCACGCCCCCGATGCTGCCGATGGCGATCGATTTTAAGCGTCCGATCGAATCGGAAACCCAGCCCCCAAAGATTTGTAACAGCAGGCTGACCATGGAAACAATTGTAAATACCAGGCCTACTTGTTGGATGCTTGCACCGATCTGTGTCAGGTAAATCGGTATCAGTATCGGGTACATGTTGGAAGCAATATTTGCCAGGATCATGGAGAACATGAACCAGCGCAAGATGGGGCTGAGTATGGGTTCCTTCTTTTGGTCGGTTTGCATATTCTTTATCCTGAATATTGATTTTCTTTAAATATACATCAACAATATTTCTTATTTTAGCACTTTTGTTAAATAATATCAATAAATTATAAATAATATTAATCTCTCGCTTAATTATATTAAGGTGTGGATTTGTGGTGTATGTTTTTTTGTGGTAAATAACCTGCTGCCGCATCGATTACGAGACTATCTTTGCATGTCAGGCTATAATGTGAGTATTCTGTTGATGGTTCAGGAAAGAAACAATGGAAATATCCCTCCAGGCATATCTTTATTTTTTACTGACGCGTGTTAGTATGCGGCCGATCTTTTCCGAGCGTGCTGATCTACCCAAGGTTAGGCGTAGGATTGAACGGATGGATTACTGGGGAAGGTATCTGGACGGCGATTTAATCCGTGAGCAGCAGAAGATCGAGGATATTAGCTGTCAGTGGATACACTTTCCAGGGGGGGATAGAGCGCGTGTGGTGCTTTACCTGCATGGCGGTGGTTTCTGTACCCGTACACCGGTCACGCATGGCCAGTTGCTGGCCAATATCTGTAAGTCCGTTGGCGCTACAGGTCTGATGCCGGATTACCGTTTNNCCGGAGCATCCCTTCCCGGCCTCATTCGAAGATAGTATTGCCGTTTATGGCTGGTTGCTGGAAAACGGATTCCAGGCCGAAAAGATCGTGCTGGCAGGTGATTCGGCCGGTGCTGCACTGGTACTGGGAACCCTGCTCCAGGCGCGGCAGGCCGGTCTGCCGCTGCCGGACTGTGCTGTCATGATCTCCCCCTGGTCTGGCCGTCCGTTTGTTGCCAGACCTGGCCAGAAAGAGCGGGATGCTGTTCTGTCGCGGGCAGCTCTGACCGCTTTTTATCAGGCCTGGAAGCCATTCGCGATCCAGGATCATCCCCTGGCAGACCTGACAGCAAATGATTTTTCAGGCTTGCCGCCGCTGTTGATTCAGGCAGGTGGGAATGAAATCTTACTGCCGGAGGCAGAGCAATGGGCCCAACAAGCAAGGCTAGCCGGTGTGGATGTGACCCTGCAGGTCTTCCCGGGGATGGCGCATGCTTTTCAGGTGGCCGGATTCCTGCCTGAAACCAAAAGCGCGCTCGAAAAAATCGCCCGTTTTGTTGCAGAGTTCTTGCAGTAGTCCTAATAGGCCGCAGCGAAAATTCAGAATCAGGCGGCTGGTTGGTGATATAATCTGCGGGAAATATTATTGTTTTCATTAGGAGAAAAGTTGCATGGCAAAAGCGAAGATTGAAGCCGGAATTTGCGGATTTCATACTGTGGTTGAAGCTGAAGCGGGGGAGGATTACCAGGTTTCCCTGAAAATCGAAAGCGACTGTAAACATATTCAGAAATTAGCCGAAGACCTGAAGGAAGTCAGTGCTTTCAATGAGATTTCCTTCCGCCGCGGCTCTCCGGAGATCCTTGCCAAAGGCGCTCAATATTGTACACATGCCTCTTGCCCTGTGCCGGTTGGTATCATCAAAACGGTAGAAGTGGCTGCCGGACTGGCNNGATCTATAGGCAACCAGGCTTGCCTATTTTAATTTAACCCCCAGCGCGTCCCAGACTGCATTGTTGAGGCTGATCCAGCGCTGGCGATTGGCGTTTTCCCCCAATAACCGGTTGCAGGTAAAGGCAACTACCAGGCGGTGATCGAAGTCCGCCCAGGCCATGCTGCTGCGGTTGCCCATATGGCCGAATGTGTGCTGCGTGCTGCGTGCGCCAAGGGAAGCCTCGCCATCTTTTTCATTGGTTGGTCGGCCACCGAGGTGGAATCCATAGGCCCAAAAACTTTCACGCCCTGAAAATTCATCGATCCCACGGAAACCAAGCCTGGTGGCCTGCTCAACCGTTTCAGGTCTGAGATATTGGCGGCCTGCATAGCTGCCGTTGTTGACCAGCATCTGGTAAAAGATGGCTATATCGCGGGCCGTGCTGTGCAGCGAGGCGGCTGGGACCAGCGCTTTGCGGATGGTACGAAGGTTGAAGAGCCAGGCCAGGTTGTCCTGGTCTTTACTGCCGCTGATGATCCGCGGTGACCGTCTGATCTCCCTGGATGGGATCTTAAGCCAGGAATTTTGCATGCCCAGCGGTTGGGCAAACTGCTGCTGAAAAAAAAGGTTCATCGGCATGCCGCTCGCCCGGCGGACCAGTTCACCCATGATGAAGCCGAAGGTGACGGGATGGTAGCTGGATTTGCTGCCTGGAGTGAACTCTAGGCCCAGGTTGGCTACCCAGCTGGTGATCAGCGGCCAGGAAGGCCAGAGCGGGATATGGTCGTAGCGCAAACTGGCTGGGATCCCGGCCTGGTGCAGGAAGACCTGGCGGATCGTGATGGCTTGTTTGCCTTTTTTACCGAAAGCAGGCCAAACCTCGGCCACCGGCGTATCGAAAGTGAAATGCCCATCTTCGATCAGTTTGTGCACGCATACGGCGGTAAAGGCCTTGGTTACCGAAAAAGCATAGAAAGGTGTATCTGCAGTCACCTGCAGACCGTTAAAAGCCCCTGCAGCCTGGTCGAAGATGATCTGCCCGTCCTTCAGCACCACCATCTGCGCCGCGGGGTGCAGGCCGTCTGCGATCATCTGGGTGAACAGATCCGCCAACGGTCGCAGGGCTTGGGGTTGAATGCCGGCGGCCTGTGGATTGGGACCGCGTGAAAAATCAATTCGATTGCGCATGGTCTTAAGATTATATATTGAGATTTTAAAATTCCGCTGAGATTGCATAAAAGAATCCGCCCATACTCAAATGGCAGTATAATCACACATTATGGCTTTGGATCTTTCATCCCTGCCGGTGACCAATCGCAAAATCATCCCTGTCGATTTTATCGATATTATGGGACATATGAATGTGATGTGGTATATCCATATTTTCGACCACGGCACCCGCAACTTGTTTAATCGCTTTGGGTTTGGGGAGGAGTACATCCAGCGTACAGGGATGGGCAGCTTTGCCTTGGAATCGCATATCCGTTATTTGGCAGAGGTCAAATTGGGTGAAGCTGTCACGGTGCGTTCCCGGGTTTTGGACCGTTCGGCCAAGACGATCCACTTCCTGCATTTTATGACGCGTGACCATGATGAATCCCTGGCGGCAACCATTGAAGTCCTGGGAGCGCACGCTGACCTCACCCGGCGCAAGGTCACCCCGTTTCCGCCAGAAGTACTGGTTCAGCTGGATGCCTTGTTAAACGTCCACCGGCAGCTGCCCTGGCAAGCACCGGTGTGCGGCTTCATCGGGGTGCGAAAAAATTAAAAAAACCTCCCAGCCAACGGATTGGCCAGGAGGTGTCTGATTGATTTGAGGGGGTTACCTAGTTGATCGCGTAGATAACTGTCACTTCTACCTGGATCTGCATCTCACCAGGCGTGATGGGGACTTGCCCGCCCTTAGCGTCTTCTGCCATGGCAGGCTGTTCAAAGTACATCGGAGAGCCGCCACCATACAGGTAGCTGGTGACAGATTGGATCTCGCCCAACTTTGCATCCGCAGCCCCGGCCAACACATCCGCGCGAACTTTGGCATTCTGCATGGCGGCTTCAATGGCCTGGGCATTCGCGGCTTCCCGGTCTGCCAGGTCGAACTGTACGCCGTAGATCGTGTTCGCACCAGCCTGTAGAGCGGCATCCAGGATCGCCCCTAAGCTGTCCAACTCGCGCACTTTGACTTCCATGTTGTTCTCTACCCGGTACGTTGTGCCGCTGATCTCTCCCTGCTCATTGTACTGCTGCATTGGGTAAACTGAGAAGTTGGTGGTCCTGAGGTCCGTTTCGGCTATCCCAAGCTCCAGCAGGGTTTCTTTGATCTTCTCAACCTTGGCTGCATTGGCTGCAGAGGCTTCATCGGTATCTTGGCCTTCGGTGACCACACCGACATTGACAATTGCCATATCGGGTTTAACAATGATCGTCCCGGTACCGTTTACTGTCACCGTGCGGGTTTCAGATACCCCACCGGTGGCAGCAACCGATCCGCAGGCTGCCAAGCCGAGCGCGGCAAGCATTAATATACTGAATAAGATGAGTCTGTTTTTCATTTTTTTTGATCTCCTTTGATCATTAATATCCTTAGATTATTCTGTTGCCAGAATGATGTTGCTGCAGGGTTTACCGCAGTTTTGTACTTCAGCGAAAATCGCGTCAATCCTTGGCTCTACTGTAGTAACCTGCTGGCCGTCTTTGAAAATTAGTGTCACGGTCAGATTATGCAGTTGGAAAACCTGTTCCACCTCACCTGTATTGAGCAGTTCAACTGCGGTCGGCCAATCGACCTCTGCCGGCAGCGGGGTAGGGGTATTCGGCGTGCCAGTGCTGCAAGCCGCCAGCAGAACAGAAACCAATAATCCAATCCAAATTGTTTTTTTCATCGCTTTTTTCTCTGCCTCCGTTTCACACCATCATAAC
>DNGN01000020.1 GCA_003486225.1 Chloroflexota bacterium | reverse complement strand
GACATCCGCGGTTCGACCCCACTGGCGGAAAAGATGGAGACGCGTGAATTCAGCGAGTTGATTCACCGCTTTTATCTGGCAGGGACAAAACCCCTGTATTCAAACGGCGCACTGATCGAAAAATTCGTCGGCGATGGCCTGACCGCCTTCTTCGCTCCGGCATTCGCGGGAAACAATCATGCCCTGACCGCTATCAAAGCGGGAAGGGAGATCCTGCGCGCCACGGGTTATTCGCCGGGGAAGGCACCCTGGATACCCGTTGGCATTGGGGTCAACACCGGGGTTGCATATATCGGCTCCATGAAAATAGAAGGCGGGCACACAGAAATCACCATTCTGGGAGATGTGGTCAACACCACCGCGCGCCTTTGCTCGCAGGCGAAGCCAGGGGAAGTGCTGGTCGGTGAGGCTGCAATGCAGATGTCTGGTCTCCCAAAGAATGAGCACGAATTACGAAAATTATCTCTCAAAGGAAAGCAGGACATTGTGGACGCCTGGGTGGTCACCTAAGATCGGAAATCGAAAAGACCTTTTTTTACCGGGACCTGGCTGTAATGCAAGCCTTAGTGAAAAAAAAGAAGGACCCCATCCAAAAAAAGGATGGGGTCTTTCTATCTCTCTGAGATGAGTTTTCATTCGATCCATTCATCAAGGTCGGGAATTTCCTCATCGGGTTCAAGGTAGGCCACGGCGCGGCTCTTCCTTCCGGCCATAACCAGTTCAATATGATGTCCCGGGCGAAAATCATCGACCGCCAGCAGGCGCAGGGTGCTAGAGATGCTTTTATCAGCCTTGATGAAATCTCCCAGCCGGTTGGGCGTGCTGTAGAAAAAGTCATGATTGTAGACCACATCCTTATCGTCCAGGAAGATTGCCAGGGGATAGATGCTGGCTTCCATCATATCCTGGAAGAAATGCGTGCCGAAAGACGGCTCTGGCGATGTGCCGATCTCTCTACCCGATAGCTCGATCAGCGCCCTGGTGTTGTAGATATCGCTGTAAGAGATATGCACACCCAGGTCTGGCGTGGATGTGCCCCAGCGCCCTGGTCCAACAGCGATATAGGTATGTTCTTCCAGAGCCTGGTTAAGCGCGCTGATAGAGCGTTCCAATCTGGTTCGCAAGGTTTGGTTTGCCAGGCTGAAATAACCCTTTGGCTCCACAAAGAGCACATAGCGAATCGCGTTGACGATTCCCTGAGGAACCATGCGGTGGGTAGAAAAGATGATATCTTCATCCTTAAGTTCAACCGGCAGACGGGTTATGTTCTCATCCTGGATATGGCTTTGTGGACGGCATTGCAGCAGGGAAATTCTTACTTTGGGTACCTGGGAGTGTGGTTCCAGCACCTCAACCGTGAATTCAGTATCTACTGGGGATTGGTAATGTTTCTCCAACAAATGCAAAGCTTCACGGATGTTTTTCGCAAATGGAGTCCGGTTCAACAATCCATCAAAAGTAAAAACCAGATTTTCAAGGTCAACCATACTGGAGCGGATATTCCTAAGATATCCACTCTCATCTATCTGCGCAATGTATCGCAAGGGAACATAACGCCTGGTGATCACATCTTGGACGGGCAGGGTTTTGAACTCATTGGCTTCCAGGTCGATCAGGTCTATCTTTTTCTGGGAATAACGCCGTATCGTGCGAATATCGTCCGCCGGGTGAATGGACGGATGGCTGAGCGCCACCAGGCGAGGATAATCATCCCCAACCTGGTCAACCGCGCGGGTGCCCAACCCCCACACCAGGCGCAGGAATCCATCTTCCTTGCGAATCTGCGGCGACCAGCGATACAGGTTATGGCTGAAAGCCACGCCTGCCCCAGATGGCATGAAATACTTCCCAAATTTTTCTCCCTGGACGAACTGGATCAGGACGGCAATGCGTTCGTCGTAATCAGCCAGGCCTTTATGATGGCGGTACATCAGCGCAGCGGGGTCAAGCCCTGAACTGTAGACCCGTTTAATCGCATCCATAAGCGCAAAAAGGTTTTCATCTTCCGTGCCCTGGTTAGGACAGAAAACACTCTCGTACTTGCCTGCAAAGGAGGTGCCAAAGTTATCTTCCAGCAAGCTGGACGAACGCACGATCAAAGGCGTTACCCCGGCCTTCACAATGATCTCTCTCAGGCGATCGACGATATCCGAAGGAAATTGACCTTTCGAGAATTCCGCTCGAATGAGCGGGTAATCTTCGTGCATCTGGTCTTCTGTTTTGTACTTCTGCCCGTTCCAAATCATCAGGCCGTTCATGGACATGAAACTATAAAAAACATCCGACCCCAGGAAAAACGACTCTGGATATGTGAAACTGTCTCTCACTTCCTCAGGAGCGGTCTCTCTCAGAATGCGCATCGCCAGCAGCATGCCGGCCGTTTTCCCCCCTACTTTTCCGCTGCCGATCTTTCTCTTGCGTATCTCCACAAGGTCTTCGACCTTAAACCATTTGCGCGCGGTTTTGATGTATTGAAGCTGGTCACTGATCATGGTGCGAATAAGGACCACCTTGATCTCCTGCAGGCGCGCCCGAAACTTCTGCCGTTCTTTCTCGGGCATCTGCGCGATGATCTCAGCCTGCTCGAAGAGCATATCCTGCGGTGCCAGTTCTGGATTGAACCATACGAAATCAGTCTCAGGGCTGCCTCGCTCAGTCAATATCTCCTGAACCAGTATCTGAAAATCCCCATATGGAAGATTGTAAGCAAAATAGAAGTCGGTTAACGAATCGCGCACACGCATCTGGCGTTTTTCCCATATCTCCGTGCTCTCCTCCCCATACGGATTGAACAATCCCTCCCGTTCCTGTGAATCAATCGCTTTTTGGCGGACCTCGGACTCAAAATCCTCCTGTGTGATAATGCCGCGCGAAAATAACTCATGCCGCATGCGCGCACGAATGCGGCCGCTCAGGACGGGAAACTGGTTCAAAGCCAGGTATATATTGAGAACATTATCAGAAGAAGGGGTTGGGAAAGTCATAAGCCAATTCTAACAAAAAATAGGGACGCAGCCTGCTGCGTCCCTATAAATCCAGTCTATATTTATTATCCCAGATGCATCGGCATAATAACATGCAGGAAATCATCTTCTCCTACCGGACGGACTACGCCCGGCGAATTTGACGCGGATGTCTCCAGGGCTACATTGGGGGTCTTGATTACCTCCAAAGCCTCTCGCAGATACTTGACGTTGAAGGCGATCAGCACACCGCTGCCGTCCACAGTTGCTTCCACGATGGTCTCGTTCTTGCCGGTCTCTTCAGATGTAGCTGAGATTTCCAATTCACTTGGTTTCATTTCGCCTTCGGCCGCTTTGATGTCCAGCCGCGCCACATTGGATCCTTCGCGGGCAAATATCTCGGCTTGCTTGCATGCCTTGAGCAAGGCAGTGGTTGAGACCAGCGTGCGAGACTTATACGAGCGCGGGATGATCTGCTGGTAATCCGGGAAAGTTCCATCAATGAGTTGGGAAACCAGTTCAACGTCTTTCACACGGAAGATGATTTGACCGCGTCCCGTTTGCACCGCCATCGAAATGGACCCTTCGCCATCACCAGCGATGCGGGCCAGTTCGTTCAACGCCCGCGCCGGAATGATGACATTAAGTGGCACAGGTGCGGGTGACGCGAAGGTCGCTTTCCGCACCGACAGGCGGAACCCGTCCGCGGCGGCCATGGTGATCTGATCACCTTCAATCACCATCAGCACGCCCATCAAAACCGGACGTGCTTCGTCTGTTGAGGCTGCAAAAGAAACCTGGTGGATCATTTCCCGGAAGTCCACCACGCTCAGCTGAACCGCCCCATCCATATCTGGCACAGGCAGTGGTGGAAATTCCTGTGCGTCGATTCCCTTAATATCGTTCGTAGAAGTGCCGCTGCGCACGTTCAGGGTCTGGGT
>DNGN01000174.1 GCA_003486225.1 Chloroflexota bacterium | reverse complement strand
GTCCTGGTTACCGCAGTCACGGATAGCCTGGGGTTTTTCATCTTTTTGAGCCTGGCCAGACTGTTCCTGCCTAATTTATTGAATTAGAGTCAGCCTATTATAGGGATGCTGGAAATGTTTCTTGCCGGAACGTTCAGGAAATTGATGAACTTATTTTTCCAGCTGCTCTATCATCAATTGGCCTGGCTGTACGACCTTGTTTCCTGGTCGGTATCCCTGGGGCAGTGGCAGCATTGGATCCTCACGCCCCTGCCGTACCTGAAGCAAGATACCATATTGGAATTGGGGTATGGCCCTGGCCACCTGCAAAAAGCCGCACATAGGCAGTCATACAGCATATTTGGCCTGGACCGCAGCCCACAAATGGCTAAAATAGCCGGCAAACGCTTGCGGAAATCCCAATACCAGCCCCGGCTGGCAATAGGAGACGCCAGGGCGCTGCCCTACGCCGAGCATTCCATTGGGCAGATCGTGGCCACATTCCCTTCTGAATATTTCTTGGATCCGCTGACACTGAAAGAAGCGCACCGGGTTTTGAAATCCGAAGGCGAACTCATCGTGGTTCCCATGGCCTGGATGCGGGGTAAAACGCCTGTCCATATGCTGCTGGGCTGGGTCTTTAAGATCACTGGCCAGAGCCTGGACAAAGAGCACCCCCTGTTTGAGCAAGGCATACAATTCATGGCGGAGCATGGCTTTGAGGCTAGCTTGCAGACCAGGGAATTAAGAAACAGTGAAGTCCTGATCCTGATCGCCAGCAAGAAGACAAAAACCTAAATTCTGGTAAAATCAACCCCAATGGAAATCCAAATTGGCGTGGCAAAGATCAATAAATATGCGAGCTCTGAGAGCGGCGACACGCTTGAAGTCGTGGAAAGACCCAATGGCGGCCTGTCGGTTGTTTTGGCAGATGGTCAGAGGTCGGGCAACAGCGCCAAGCGTATTTCCAACATGGTGGTCCGAAAAGTGGTTTCGCTTCTGGCGGAAGGCGTTCGGGATGGCCCCGCTGCCCGAGCGGCATCGGACTATCTTTACTCCATGCGCGGGGGCAAGGTGCTCTCAACGCTCAATATCCTCTCGATTGACCTGGAAACCTTTACCCTGGTGATTTCACGCAACAACCCATCCCCGATCTACTACATCAAAAACACCAAGAGTAAATCCCTGGACGAACCCAGCCAACCTGTCGGCGTATACCGCAACACCAAACCCATCATCTCCGAACTACCCCTGCAATCTGGCCTGACGGTAGTCGCGTTCACAGACGGCCTGGTAACTGCCGGGCAGAGAAAAGGCACCAAACTTGATATCCCTGGTGAGCTAATCTCCTGCACAGAACAAGAATTCACCGCACAACAAATCGCAGACCACCTGATCGATCTGGCCCTCAATCTTGATGATCACCGCCCGATAGACGATATCAGCATTGTTGTGCTCCAGGTCTCGCATCAACGAGGCGACCAGGTGCGCAGAATGTCTGTCCTGCTACCGCTAAAATGACAAGACGGAATAAACGATATTATAAAAAACTCCGCGCGGGATGGAGAGACACCGTCTTACTCCTGAAGGAATTTTCCTGGTCATTGGTTCTGTTCAGTTTTGTGCTGGTTGGGGGCGGGTTATTATTTTTTCACACGAGCAATTTATACGGAACACCGCCAGTTGAAACCCGAGCTGAGGCGATCTACAATGTCCTGAGCTTGATCTTTCTCCAACCTCCCCCTGGTGAATTTCCCTCTGACTGGCATCTGCAATTATTTTATTTCCTGATCCCAATATTAGGGCTTGGCGCGATCGCCCAGGGTTTTGCAGAATTTTCCGGCTTATTTTTTGATCGTAGAAAACGATCCAAGGAGTGGGAGATGGCAGTTGCATCAACCTTCGAAAATCATGTTATCGTCATTGGCTTGAGCCATCTGGGCTTCCAGGTGATCAAAAATCTTATTGATTTAGACATGGAAGTTGTCGTGATCGAATTAAAACCGGATGCTGACCTGGTAACCGAAATTCAATCTTATGGCATCCCAGTTATTGCCGATGATGCCAACAAACAAACTGCGCTCATGCATGCCGGCATTCAACGGGCGAAAACTCTCATGCTTTGCACCCAAAACGATTTGTTAAACATGCAGATCGCCATCAAAGGCAAGGCCCTGAATCCTAAAATCCATGTAGTGGCAAGGATTTTTGACCAACAATTTGCTAAAGCCATTGAAGACCAGTTTGATTTTTCAGCGCTGAGTTCTTCTGTCATGGCCGCGCCGCAATTTGCGGCCACTGCCGCTGGACTTGAGATCACACAACCTCTAAACATTGAGGGTGAAAATTACAGCCTGGCAAAACTGAAGATCAAGTCAAACTCGCTGGTGAACGGGATCAAAGTTGGGGATTTGGAACAAAACTACAAATGCAGCCTGGTGGCTATCCTGGGAAATGAACATTCTGAATTTCATCCGCATAACGAGAGCATCATTTCGGGAGGCGAAACCATCATCCTTCTATCCCAGCCATCGGAGTTTAAAAATCTGATCGAAGCGAATGAGCGAAAATAAGGAAAAAATTATCGTGGGCCTGGTAGGCCCATGCAAATCCGGCAAAACAGTTCTGAAGCGCGGATTAAACGCGCATGGCTACGAGGTTCGGCATATTGCCCAGGAACATTCCTTTGTAAAAGATATGTGGAAAAAGATTGCCCAGCCAGATATCCTGATATTCTTAGATGTTTCCTACGGGGAAACCCTGAACCGCTCCAGCTTAACCTGGAGCCGAAACGCATACGAAGAACAATTAAGAAGGCTGGGCCATGCACGCCAGCATGCCGACCTGGTGATTGAGACAGATGAGAAAACCCCGGAAGAAATCCTGGAACAGGTTTTGGAATACTTAAGAGCCGATTAGGGTGATGAAAGCGGCTGGATCCACATGGCGACTTCATTCGGAAAGAAAAGCATGGCAAGGGCTGCCAGGGCCAGGAAAGGCGCATAAGGCAAGGCAGCAAAAGNNCCCCACAATCCCAGCCATATTCACATCACCAAAACCCAACGCGACCTCATCGATCTGGTCCCCGCGCCTGCGGTTTACCCAGCGCATAAAAATTTCGCCAAACTTGTATAAAAGATACATGACCACAAAACCGAACACTCCGCCCAGGAGGGTCTGCTGGAGGCCATGCTGGTATATGCCGACAATTAGGCCCAATACTGCACCGCTGTAGGAGATCGGATGAAGCACCACGCGGTATTCAATATCCATCACAATCACAACCGCAAAGTAGACCAGCACAGGAAATCCCCACCAAAATTCCACGCGGTCGGGCGGGGTCATCCAGAGCCAGATCGTAAGGAAAATAAAAACCAGCTCGACCAGCAAAACGCGGAATTTATGTCCGGTTGGGCACGAGCCAGCAGAGAAGGGCCATAACAAAAAACGCCCCCAACCCAACTGGCGAATTTCCTGCTCACAGTCCGGGCTCAGGAACTGACGCCGCAGATAGAACCATTCAACGATGAAATTTACAAATGCACCTGAGAGGTATCCAACCAGGGCTAGCACGAAGTATTGTAAAAATGTTGTCATAAGGTTATTATAGCAGTTGCTGCAAAAATGCAACCCCAAAAAGGAGAACCGTTTATGGACAAATTCATCATTGAAGGCCGGCATCCACTGAGAGGAGAGTTGGTCCCATCAGGCAACAAGAATGCCGCCCTGCCGCTCCTGGCTGCATGCCTGTTGACCGAAGAACCTGTCATCCTGCACAACGTGCCCAACATTCGTGATGTCCAAACCATGCGGAACCTGCTCGAAAGCCTTGGGGTTACATTTACAGAACTAAAACCGAACTCCTGGAAAATCAGCGCCAAGGATATCAATGAAGCTCACCTCGATCCCACCCTGCTAAAACAAATCCGAGCCTCGATCTTGCTGGCCGGCCCAATGACTGCCAGGACAGGTCATCTCAATCTATCTCCTCCCGGGGGAGATGTGATCGGACGGCGACGGGTCGATACACATATCCTGGCCCTGCGGGCATTGGGGGCGAAAGCCGCCTATGATATTGAGAAAAAGGTTTTCAACTTCTCTGCTCCCAAAGGGCTGCAAGGGGCCGAGATGCTGCTCGACGAGGCCAGTGTCACTGGAACAGAAAACGCCATCATGGCCGCAGTACTGGCGGATGGGCACACCATTTTGAGAAATGCTGCATCAGAACCCCACGTCCAGGACCTCTGCCACTTCCTCAACCTATTGGGGGCAAAAATTGAGAATATTGGCTCAAACACCCTGCATATTGAAGGGGTTTCGCGCCTGAACGGCGGTGAATTTACCGTCGGGCCAGACTATCTCGAAGTTGTCAGCTACATCGGTGCTGCCGTGGTGACGAATGGGGAGATCCGCATCAAGAATGCTGGCATTGAACATCTCGGCATGATCAAACTGGTGTTCAACCGGCTGGGCTATGATTGGAATGAAGACGGGCAGGATATCGTGGTCCCCAGCAACCAATCCAGATGCATTGAACCAGATCTCGGTAACGCCATCCCTGAAATCAGCGTGATGCCATGGCCCGCCTTTCCCACTGACCTGATGAGCATCGCCATCGTGGCTGCCACCCAATCCAGCGGAAGTGTGCTGTTCCACGATTGGATGTACCCGAGCAGAATGTTCTTCACCGATAAACTGGTCTCCATGGGCGCACAAATCGTATTGTGCGATCCACATCGCGCCATCATTCAAGGCCCGTCAAAACTGATCGGAGAAAATCTGGAAAGCCCGGACATCCGGGCGGGTATGTCGCTGGTCATCGCCGCGCTGGCCGCCAAAGGGACATCCATCATCCGAAATGTCAACCAAATTGACCGCGGGTATGAAAAGGTTGAAGAAAAACTGTTAAAACTTGGCGCAAAAATCGAACGCATCAGCAACGTTTAAGCCGATTGGCTGACACATTATTTAAACCAAAAACCGCATTTTAGGTTTAGTCCTAAAATGCGGTTTTTTTTTAAGGTATAAGATCAACTAATTTTGGTTCGATTTCTCTTCAGTTGCAATATTGACGAATTGCTCGAAGAGATCACGCAAGGTCGGTTCGGGCAAAGCACCCACCTGCCGGTGGATCAGTTTGCCATCGATGACAAAAATCATCGTGGGAATTCCCTGCACGCCATACTGCATCATATACTGCTGGTTTTCATCCGTGTTCACTTTTGCGATCAGGACTTTACCAGCAAATTCGACTGCCAGTTTATCCAATACGGGAGCAACCATCCGGCAAGGTCCACACCATGGCGCCCAGAAATCTACTACGACGGGTAATTCACTCTTGAGTACCTTTTCCTCAAATTCGGCGTCGGTAACTTTAATTGGCTCGTTTATCATTTGGATCTCCTATATTCTCGAATGATTTCACCCTTTAGACCATTGTGCGTTTCAAATCCTTACCTTCTCAAGGCCTACTTTTCCAGGCCTTATTCCACAAAGCTCACATCCGCGGGCATACCTGGTTTGAGTTTATTTTCATCATCCAAAACTGACAGCTCTATCGCAAATACCGTTGTGCGGCGATCCTCCTCGGCCTGGACATTTCGGGGGGTGTACTCCGCCTGGTCAGCTATGCGGGTTACCTGGGCAGAAAATACTATGCCAGGAAACGAGTCGACCCGGACATCGGCACGGTCGCCAATATTTATGCGCCCATACGTCTCTTCGGGAACATAGACCGTGATGGTCAATGAGTCGAGTTTGCCCAACGTCATGGCTGTAACACCCAACTGCAGCAACTCGCCAACTTCAACGGTCTTGGCTAAAACCACGCCATCTGAGCTTGAATAAACGGTCAATTTATCCATCTGCACTTCAACCAAGTCCAAATTTGCCCTGGCCTGATCAACCAATTTTTCGGCTTGCGTCAATCCAGCTTCGGCCTGGGCAAAAACAGCTTGTGCTTGTGCCACCAAAGCCTCAGCCCGTCTCACAGCAAGATCAGCCATCAAAACCTCCAGGGATTTTTCGCCGGTT
>DNGN01000228.1 GCA_003486225.1 Chloroflexota bacterium | reverse complement strand
TACACTCCATACAGCCAGCAGGATGTGCTGAGCCATTTTGAGCTGGCAGAGGGATACAGCACACCCAAGGTGGATGTGCGCGCTGCTGTGGTAGAAAATGGCAAGCTTTTGATGGTTCGCGAGCGGATAGACGGTGGCTGGACCCTGCCCGGCGGATGGGTGGATGTGGGGGATCTGCCTGCTGAAGCGGCTGAACGCGAAGCGCTGGAAGAATCGGGATACCAGGTAAAAGCTGTGCGTTTGGTGGGAGTCTACGATGCCAACCGTCTGGGAGAGCTGCGCTATCACCACGCTTTTAAATTGGTTTTTTTGTGCGAACGAACCGGCGGTGCCCCGGCTGCCAGCTTTGAAACGACCGATGTGGGTTGGTTCGAGCAGCAGGCATTGCCCCAGCCCTTTTCAGGACAACGCACAAACTGGCGGCACATTACAGATATCTTCGCGATGGTGGAAGATCCGGCTCGCCCAACCACCTTTGATTAGAATAAGGAGTACAAAGATGTTAATTGTGAATGGAAAATTGGTGACCTGGGAAAAAGCCAATCAAATATTGGAAGGACAGGCCATCTATATTGAGAATNNATCCCCGGCACCCCGGCCAAAGATTTCCCGGAGATCTTAGAGAAGCTGTGGTGGCCACTGGATAAAGCATTGGACGAAGGTAGTGTACGGGCATCAGCCCTGGTGCACCTGGTGGATGCCATCAAGCATGGCACTACCACCCTGTTCGATCATCATGCTTCGCCAAACTTTATTGAGGGCTCTTTGGATGGGATTGCTCAGGCGGTGGACCAATCCGGCTTACGGGCCGTACTGTGCTATGAGGTTACAGACCGGGATGGCGAACAAAAGGCATGGCAGGGGATTCAGGAAAATATCCAGTTTATCAGGCAGGCACAAACGGGTGCAGTTGCTGGTGGCCGGGTGCAAGCCACCTTTGGCTTGCACGCCAGCCTGACACTCTCTGACGCCACTCTGTCTGCCTGCCGGGATGCGCTGGATGATGGCGGTGGCTTTCACATCCATGTTGCAGAGCATCAAGCCGACGAGTACGACAGCCTGAATAAAAGCGGGATGCGGGTCGTAGACCGCTTGAATGCCTTTGGCATTTTAGGCCCACGCACGATTGTTGCCCATGGTGTACATATTGATTTTGAGGAGGCTCGCTTGTTGGCGGAGACCGGCACCTGGTTGAGCCACCAGCCGCGTTCCAATATGAACAACGGTGTCGGGGTAGCTCAGATCGAGGGCCTGATGCGTCTGGGGATCAATGTCTGCCTGGGTAATGATGGTTTTACCCAGGATATGTGGACAGAATGGAAGACAGCCTACTTGCTGCATAAGGTCTGGCATCAGGATCCGCGCCGCATGAATGGGATGGATGTGGTCCAGATGGGCGTTTATAACAATGCGGCCCTGGCGAATGTATTCTTCCCCGGCCAAAATCTTGGCCGCCTGGTGGTGGGGGCATCCGCCGACTTGATCTTTGTGGATTATCATCCCTTCACCCCGCTATCTGCGGGTAACCTGCCCTGGCACATTCTGTTCGGGTTCAATGAGAGCATGGTTACCAGCACCATGGTGGCAGGGAAATTCCTGATGCGGAATAGACAGCTGCTCACGCTGGATGAAGCCGCGATTGCCGCCGAAGCCATAGCGCTGGCGCCAGAAGTGTGGGCACGTTATGAAGGATTTGTTCCAAATACGTAAATAGGAGAAAACAACAATGGGAAAATCAGTGATTGCGATTCTGGGTGGTACCGGCAAAGAAGGACCCGGCCTGGCCATGCGCTGGGCGAATGCCGGATATCCAGTTATCATCGGCTCCCGCCAAACCCAAAAAGCGCAAGAAACAGCTGCAGACCTTCGAGAAAAATTAGGGTTGGATTCGATCACCGGGATGGAAAACAGCGACGCGGCCCAGGCTGCCGATATTTGTGTGCTGACAATTGTGGAAAATGCGCACCAGGCAGCCGTGAAGGGATTAAAAGATGCTCTGCAGGGCAAGATCGTGGTAGATGCAACCACCCGGGTGCAATTCGCCAATGCCAAACCGCCGGATCCGCCTTCCGCAGCCCGGATCGCGCAGAATATTCTCGGGGATGGTGCCCGGGTTGTGGCGGCCTACCAAAACGTGCCGGCTTCCGCACTGCGAAAAGCCCTGGATAAACCTGTCTTGAGTGATGTCCTGGTCTGCGGTGATGATATGGAAGCTGTGGAAGCGGTGATTGCCCTGACAGAGGATGCCGGGATGCGGGCGTATTATGCAGGGAGCCTGGACGATGCTATTGTCCTGGAAGGCCTGACCGCCTTGCTGATCAAGATGAACAAGTATTACAAAGGGCACGGCACAATTCAGATTGCCGGTTTGGACAAGTGAACCAGCTGATCCTGACTGCACTGCCAGATATCCCCATGATCGAGCAGGGGGATGATCTTGTAGAAATTTTATTGCAATCTTTAAAAAAAACACAATTAATATTGCAAGATGGGGATATCCTGGTACTGGCCCAGAAGATTGTTTCAAAGGCTGAAGGCCGCTGGGTGAACCTGGAGACAGTCTCTCCCAGCCAGCAGGCTACTGACCTGGCAAAGCAGATTGAGAAAGATCCACGTCTGGTCGAGCTGATTTTTCAGGAAAGCAAGCAGATCGTTCGCCACCGGCCCGGGCTGGTGATTGTGGAGCACAAATTGGGTTTTATCTGTGCCAATGCGGGCATAGACCACTCAAATGTCCGGGGCTCTGAGGACTGGGTTTTACTCTTACCAGAAAATCCTGATGCATCAGCGACCAGGTTGCGGGCTGGTCTTGAGCAAAAGGCCGCAGTCAAACTGGGGCTGATGATCATCGATTCTCATGGCCGGGCTTGGCGCAATGGCACAGTGGGAATTACGATCGGTCTCTCCGGGGTGCCAGGAGTTGTGGATCGGCGCGGTGAAATTGACCTGTGTGGATATCAGATGCGTGCAACCGAGGTGGGGGCTGCAGATGAATTAGCTGCCGGTGCTTCCCTGCTGATGGGGCAGGTTGCAGAAGGCACGCCAGCAGTGCATGTGCGTGGCTTTCCCTTCCAGCTGCGGGAATCCGGGTTGGCGGAATTATTGCGAGCAGCGGAATATGACTTGTTTCGGTAAGAGCATGGATCGGCATTCTTGAGCTGGAGGAAATTTGGTGGGTAAAAAAGTTTCTCCTACGGGGGATCAGTCACAGGTTTTTGCATTGGTTGGTTTGCTTGATCCTGATCACACGGCCAGGGTGCATCAGGTGTGGAAGGAACTGGAGGTAAAATGTGGTTTGAAAGCTGTCCGGGTTGCTCCGTACCCGCATTTCTCATTCCATGTGGCACAACAATACCGCTTATTGGACCTCGATGCCAGCCTGACCGATTTGACTAGAACAATCCAGCCTTTTACCATGTGCACTTCAGGCCTCAGCGTATTCACTGGCCAAAACCCGGTGATCTATATCCCAGTAGCCCCCAGTGAAACTTTATTGCAGCTCCATCAGACCCTTTGGGAAAAAACCAGCCGCTTTGGTACCCAACTGAACAATTATTATCGTCCAGGGTCTTGGATCCCGCATATCACTTTGCTGCATGATGATATTGATCGAGATTGTATCAACTGCATCTTTGACCATTACCTCGGGCAGACTTTCGCCTGGGAGATTAAGGTCACCCAGATGGCTGTCATTTATCAGAAGGATGGTGAGTATGGGATCCATAAAATCTATCCACTCCCGGGCAGCCACCATCCCAATTGAGTTGGATCAAATCTAGAGGAGGATCAGAAAACTATGAAACAAGTTCCTGAAACCGAGCGCGATTTATTAGCCGATGAAACCAAGGCCTTCGCCTTCCTGGCTACATTAATGTCGGATGGCAGCCCGCAGGTGACACCAGTCTGGTTCAATACCGACGGTGAGCATATCCTGGTGAATTCAGCCAGGGGCCGGGTGAAAGACCGCAACATGCGACAGCGGCCTCAGGTTGCCCTGACGCTGATGTCCATGGCAGACCCGTACCGGTATGTGCAGATTCGGGGCGAGGTGGTCGAGATCAGCGAGGTCGATGCAGCAGATCATATCCATGCCCTCTCCATGAAATATCGCGGCCGACCGTTTGATATTCCCGCCGGGCAGGTGCGGGTAATTTATAAGATCAGACCTGCTTAGAGATAGGATGCAAATTGCCGATGAAGGATGAAATTGGATTTTGGAAGGTGGTAGATAATCGGCGTTCCGTGCGCCGCTTTAAGGATAAGCCCGTCGATCGGTCACTGCTGGAAAGGGTAATTCAAACTGGCACACGCGCCCCAAATGCGCATAACCGTCAATCCTGGAGGTTTGTGGTCCTGACTGGTAAACAGGATATGGAATGCCTGGCGGAGGAGATGGGCATCGATTATCGGAAAGCATTGCTTGAAAGTGGGTTTTCGCCTGCAGATGCACAAGAACGCGTGGAGAAGCGCAGACAACGGCTGACAGGTGCCCCAGCTGTTGTGGTTTTATGTGTGGACACCGCCGACCTGAACCTTTATAAGAGTAAAGATCGCAGTGAGGGAGAATATTTGATGGCTGTGCAAAGCGCTGCCCTGGCTGGCGGGCATATGCTGCTGGCAGCTCAGGCGCTCGGTTTGGCAGGCGTGTGGATGTGTGCCCCATTATTTACCCCGAAGCGTGTACGGTCAGCGTTCGAACTTCCGGAAACCTGGCATGCCCAAGGACTGCTGTTATTAGGATACGCAGCCGAAGCACCGGAATTCCGCCTGCGTAAACCTCTTTCAGAAGTAACCCGATGGGTATAATTAGCTTTGAGGATGCGGTTTGTGCTATCATCCGGGTTGGCGTGTCAGGTATGGGGCTGGTTCTAATTAAATCCAGGAATCACCTGGAGGGAGTGGCGATCCAATGAACATTGTTGCGTTGGCTGGTGGTGTCGGCGGGGCAAAACTGGCCGATGGTTTAGCCGGGATTTTGGCACCCGGAGATCTGACCGTAATTGTCAACACCGGGGATGATTTTGAACACTTTGGTCTGTATATCTGCCCTGACCTGGATACGGTGTGCTACAACCTGGCTGGCATGCAGAACCCCGAAACGGGCTGGGGACGGGTTGCGGAAAGCTGGACTGCCTTCGAGGAACTTGACGTCCTGGGTGGTCCCACATGGTTCCGGCTGGGAGATAAAGACCTGGCTACCCATCTGGAACGCACCCGAAGATTACGCGGGGGTGAACCCTTAAGCCGGATCACAGCCGATTTTTGCCGACGATGGGGAATTTCCAGCACGATCTTGCCCATGAGTGATGACCCAGTCCCCACAATTGTACTCACGGAAGAAGGTGAATTGGAATTTCAGGATTACTTCGTTGCCCGGCGCTGCGAACCCCAAGTCACTGGTTTCCGCTTTGCCAACATCCTGCGCTCAAAACCAGCCCCAGGAGTGCTTGAGGCTATCGCTGCGGCAGATGTGATTGTGATCTGTCCATCGAATCCCTGGGTGAGTATCGACCCGATCCTGGGTGTCCCGGGAATCAGAACAGCCCTTGAGCAGAAGCCCGTGGTGGCGGTCTCGCCCCTGATCGGGGGCAAAGTTGTGAAAGGCCCGGCAGCAAAAATGTTTATGGAATTGGAGATAGAACCTTCTGCCCTGGCAGTTGCCCAACATTACGGCAGTTTATTGAAGGGTTTTGTATTGGACCGCTCAGATAAAAATCTAACAAAATTTTTAAGTCAACCTTTCCTATTTACTGATACAATAATGCTGGAGAGAGAGCAACGATATTCGTTGGCAGAAGAGGTTTTATCCTTTGCGAGAAAACTTGGTTAAAACATTGGAATTACCAAAATCGCAGAAAAATTCTTTGATGAGCCGTTTTGCTAGGAAGTATTTTGGATCTTGCATCAATCATGCTCGTTAGAAAGGAAAAACCTGAATGACATTGTGGGCCATCATCCCTGTAAAACCATTACGAAGGGGAAAATCACGTCTATCTGGCGTACTAACAGAAAATCAGCGTGCAGCACTAAATAAAAAATTACTGGTTCATACTTTAAATACCATTACCCAACTCCCGGAGCTGGAGCAGGTGCTGGTTGTGAGCCGGGACCCGGAGGCTCTGGCGATTGCTCGTCTGCATGGCGCACGTACAGTGCTGGAAGATGGGGCACCGCACCTGAATATTGCGCTGGCCCGCGCCACGGCAGTGGCCAGGCTGTATTCTGCTGCTGGGGTTCTGGTACTGCCAGCAGACCTTCCTCAGATGACCGCGGAAGATGTCCGGGTGATGGTCGCAGCCTCCAAATCCCCCAACTGTTTGGTTATTGCCCCGGATCATCGCCAGCAAGGAACCAATGCGATGCTGATCAAACCCCCGGGGGCACTGGCTTACAGCTTTGGTGAAAACTCATTTTTCCGGCATGTCAACCAGGCTCAGGTTAAAGGCATTAAAACAGAGATCATTGAGCTGCCCTCGCTCGCAAGGGATGTTGATCTACCGGAAGACCTTTCCTTCTTGAATGGCCAGATTGATGAATGGACCCATTCAGATGAAAATGATGAACACAAAGCCGGTCATGTCGGATACTACACAGAACTGATTTCGAATGGTTCTCTGGGGAGCGACAATTAAGTTTTCAGCAGTTTAAAAGATGAGAGAGGTGCAAATACAGCGCCTCTCTTTTTATTTAATCCAGGCTCGTGGGAACTGTAGGCAGCTCTGAGACTTCTTTGGGGTCTGTTGTATTTGATGCTGCGGGTTTGAGCAGAAACAAGCAGAGGATAAATCCAACCATTGTGATCAAACTACCGCTGATGTAGGGAAGGTTCAGGTTGATATCAATCAGAGTTCCTGCCAGTAAGGGTCCCACCACACGTCCAAGACTCATGAATGAGTTGTTAAGCCCCATCGCGATGCCCTGTCCGATCGTGGCTCGTTTTGAGATCAAGGAAGAAACCCCAGGGCGGATCATGGCATTTGAGAAAATGAAGAAGCTCACTGTGAGCAGGATGGAAGGCAAATCCCGGGCTGTCAGCATGAGCAGGAAACCGACAGAACTGCCCAGCATCGAAAACTTGATCAGGGCAACTTCTCCCCACTTTTTGGTGATGAACCCGGTCAGGAAGCCCTGGGCAAGAGCTGAGATTAGCCCGATCAGAGTGAGGATCAAGCCAACATCGCCGGCACTGTAATCGAAGCGCAAGGCCATATATAGGCCAAAAATACCCTCAAAATTGGTCAGCCCGAAGCTGATCAGGAAGGCGAGTAGCAACAGGAATCCGAGCGGACCGACCAGGCCCTGCCACATCTCATTAAATTGGTGGCGTAAATTGATATCGGTGGTTTGCTTGCGGTTTTCCAAACCGAGGGATTCGGGAAGAAAGAAATACACCACCGTGATAGCCCCTAAGGAAAGAATGGCTCCCACAAAAAAGGGTAACGAGAGGGAGTATTCTGCCAGCAGACCGCTGAAGCCTGGGCCGATCACCATCCCGACGCCCATAGCGGCACCCATGATTCCCATGCCCCCACCGCGATCTTCTTCGGAGGTGCTGTCGCTGACATAAGCATATGCCGTGGGTAATGTGGCTGAGGCCAGCAGCCCCGAAAGCACACGCGCTGCGAACAGCATCCAGAGTTCAGAAGCCAACCCCATCAGCAGCATGGATAACCCGTTGCCAATCAGCCCCAAAAGGATGATTGGTCGGCGCCCGTAACGGTCTGAGAGTTCACCCCACATGGGGGAGAAGATCAGCTGCATCAAGGCATAGATCGCCATGAGCAGCCCAAGTTCCTGGCCGCTAGCGCCAAACTCAGTTACCAAAAATGGAATGACCGGGATGATCATTCCAAAGCCCATCATAATGATGACAAGCGTGATAAATAAAATGGCGATATTCTTCTTATTTGATTGATTTTGCATCATTTTGTGCCTGGTAGATTTACTAATCTTTGGATTGTACTATATTGATAGTACTTGGGCAATGCTCCGTTTCCCCCTCGGCGCTTGATGATTTAATCCGTTATTTAATCAGGAGATGGTTACTGCCATCTCCCAGTTGGGTTTAATTTTCAGTAAGAGACTGGGTGGCATACTCGATCAGGCTTGACATAAAACGCTTTTTGCCAGATCTTTTTCTAATGCCAGTTCAGTATTCTCAATCCGTATGATGGTGACAGGCGATTGCTGCAGCACTTCAACCCGGATTCCAGGAGAAAGCCCGTAGGCAACCAGCTGTATTCTGCGGTTGGGCGGTAGCTTTTCATCAAAGGAAACCATTTGTGCCACCCCGCCCGGCAAGATATGCGCCAAAGGGGTGAGAAAGCCCGTTTGGTTTTGGGTAATGGTGGCTTGATTGGGTTTGCGAAAAATGTTCCGTTTGACCATTTGAATTATCTCTCGTGTTCGCCAGTTTTATCGAGGGGAAGGGATTTATTCCAGCCTTTCATCCATTTTGAAGCCAGGTTGGCCAACTTTGAACGACTGGGATCTACAGTGGTATGTCCGCAGGATGGGCAGCAGGTCAGGCTACACCCCTGGTGGAGAGGGCAACTCGCGCAGCCCTGGATGCTGGGGAAATATTGGTGCCCACAAACCGGGCAGGAGATCTTTTGACTAGTTGTCATAATCCCCAACCTGAGAGCAGAAGCAGTTTGCTGAGCAGACCAGCGATAATGAAAGCGAGCGGGAAGATGAGGATCACCATACCTGCAGCGGTCCATTTTCCTCTCTCCCGGGCGATCATGAACACGCTGGCAACACACGGGATGAAGAGCGTGATGGCAACCATCGCGACCACAACCTGCGGGGCCGTCAGAAGTCCTTGGGCTTCCATAATGAACAAACCAGTCGCCCCGAAATCGCGCCGCATAAAGCCCATCAGGAACGCCCCGCTGGCTTCAGCGGGTAACCCCAACCAGTTGACGACCATAGGCTGCATAGCCTGATTGAGCCAGGGCAACAAGCCAATTTTATCCAGGATGAACATGACCGCAGTTCCTAGCAGGAAGAGGGGGATGACTTCTTTCAGGTACCATTCCAGTCTGGCCAGGGTTTTTAAGAGCACATTGGAAAAAACCGGCCAGCGAAGGGGTGGGATCTCGATGAGCAGTTCAGTGCGCTCTCCTGGGGTGAGCTTGGCGGCCAGCCAGCCTACAATCAGCAGCACACCACCGACCACCCCTGCCCAAATCGCGGTGGCTGAAAGAGAAATTGCTGCCAGCATGCCCATCACCACTCCCAGTTGGGCCGAGCAGGGGATTGCCAGTGCGAGCAGCAGGGTCACCAGAAATCTTTCCCTTTTGCTTTCCAATACGCGGGTAGTCAGGGTGGCCATAGTCACACAGCCAAGGCCGAGGACCATCGGTAAAACAGCCTTCCCATTTAGCCCGAGTTTTTGAAATAATTGGTTGCTCAGCGCTGCCAGCCGGGGGAGGTAACCTGAATCCTCCAGCATGCCAAACGCCAGAAAGAATGTTGAAACGATGGGCAGAATCAGGGCCAGGGCATAGGTCATGCCCATGGTCCACAAGCCGTACTCACCGACCAGAAGGTCAGCCCAAAAACCCCCAGGAACGAACTGGGTGGTTGTTTGAATAACCCATGGATTGATGATCTCTCCGAAAAGATTCTCTTCCAGCAGGCCTACCAATGTCCCGGCACCAAAGATCCCGACAAACCAATACAAGGCCAATAAGACGATGGCAAGAATCCCGGCTCCCCAAACCGGGTGCGTGGAAAGCCTGCCGAGTTTTTGACGAATATTCCCGGTTTTGTTCCCCGCAGCTTGCATGGATCTTGCGGTGATCTGTTCGACAATATCGGCCCGTACATTTTGGATGATCTCTAAAACTGGTGATGGGCTGGTGCTGTAAACGGTTTGCCGGATGAGGTTTAATTGGTTGAGGGTATCTGTGCTGTAATGGTCCGAGATCCAGGTTTGAGCCGCAGGATCCTGGGATAACCAAAGCAGGGCTAAAGCACGTGGTGAAAGCGTGGTATCTGTAATAAGGGCAGCACACTTGCTGATGGCATTCTCAATATTTTCCGGATACTGGATTTTTAGATTGGACAGGCTGGGTCCCAGTAGATTGTTTCTTAATTCCCTCAGGCCGTTACCCCTGACGGCCGTTGTGGGGACGACAGGGATACCTAACAGGTCGCCAAGTAGTTTGTAATCCGTAATGATGCCGTGTGAATCGGCCTCGTCTTTCATGTTGAGTGCCAGTACCATCGGGATCCCCATTTCGATGATCTGGACGGTTAGCAGTAATGTGCGGCGTAAATTTTTTGCATCTCCCACGTGCAGCACTGCTTTTAGCGGCTCTTCCAATAAAACCCGTGCAGTAACTTCTTCATCATCACTATGAGACGGAAAGGTGATGACACCGGGTGTATCGATAAAATCGGTGTTGGGGAAGTCCTGGGCGGACCCTCGGGCAATTTCAACTGTGGTGCCGGGGTAGTTCGCAATGACCACACGCTGGCCGGTCAGGTATTGGAAGATGACGGATTTCCCAACGTTTGGGTGACCAACCAGGGCAATGCTGCCGTTTTGATTGATCAGAGTTGTTTGAGGAGATGTATGGCAGTTCATGGAATGGAACCGAAACCCTTTAACGAATTTTCAGCCTGAAATTCACGATGCAGAAAGGCTGTTTGATGAAGTGGAGCTTGAGCGCGATGGCATCGTTAGGCAGCATACTGTTTGGGTCCCTCAGGATTTGCAATGGTGATGCGGGCGGCAATCTCTGGTGAGAGTGAGATCTTGCGAGACTCGATTTCCAGCAAAACTGCTCCGCCAGAGCTGACTGCCAGCATGGTCACCATCTTGCCAGGAGCCAGGTTTTCACTGTGCAAATAGGCGCTGGTGGCGGGATCGACATTGACCTCAACGATTTCTGCCCGGCTGCCAGCATGCAGCCTGGTAAGCGGCTGGCCGACCGGGGGACTGGCGAGATCATCGCTATGAGGGATGTACTTGCCGGTGGGGGAGGTGGTCGGGTGGCTGAGATAATCCGACAGGCGCACAGCCACTTCGGTCTCTGTGATGTGTTCCATCCGGCAGGCCAATGCATCCGCCTGGCTGGGAGTGAAGTTTAGCTTTTCAACGAAAAAAACTTCCCATAAGCGGCGGTTGCGGATGATCGCTCTTGCTACCTGGCTGCCAGCCTCTGTAAAGGAGACTCCCTTATAGGGCTGGTAGGTGACCAGACCTTCTTCTTCTAACTTGCGGATCATCTGGTTGGCGGATACGGTCTGTACATCCAACACTTCTGCCAGCCGGGGAATCGGGATGGGGGTTTGAGTACCACTTTCTTCGATCAATGCCAGATTGACCAAATACATTTCAGCGTTTTCACTTTGCATCTTTTTGTTATCCAAAAAATTGTTTAAATAATGTTATGTTATACCTAAACATAATTATAAACTCAGTTTTTTCACATGTGCAAATGTCCTGTCCTTTTGGGGATAGATGTCCCGTCTTAGGATTGAGTATCCGGGACCAGAGTGCAGCAAAA
>DNGN01000014.1 GCA_003486225.1 Chloroflexota bacterium | reverse complement strand
TCGTGCACGAACACGATCGGCGTGCCGCGTCCGCACTCTTCGTAATACAGATTGACGCCGTCAGACTGAGCGTAGGGCATGAACAAACTCCTCGCGAGTTATTAAAATTATTAATTAAAACAGATACTTATTTTATTTCTGCTGGCGCGCTTCACAGAACGTACGGTAACCGGCCGCCTGCTCCCGCGTCGCCGGTTCGGCATAGGCGGCGAAAGCTTTATTTTCCACAAATGGTTGTTGCAGCACTTCGAGCAATTGCTCGAACGGCGCGTAATCGCCGAGTTCGACCGCGGCATCGAGCGCTTCCTCGACCTTGTGGTTGCGCGGGATGCAGACCGGATTCACCGCGCGCATCGCTGCCGCGCGTTGTTCAGGTAATGCAGATTCGCTTTCGAGTCGCGCGCGCCAGCGCGGCAGCCACGCCTTCAGCGCCGTGTCATCGGCATACAGCTTGTGCAGGCCGATGTCGCTCAAGGCGCCCTTACCTTCGGCCACATCGGCCAAGCGGCGGAACGCCTGCGTGAAATCCACGCCCTGGCCTTCCATGGTCTTGAGGAAATCCGTGACCAGCGCGAAATCTTCTTCCGCTTCCGTGGTCAGCCCCAGCTTTTTGCGCATGCCCTGCAGCCAGTAATGTTCGTAGCGCTGCTGGAACGTGCCGAGGATTTCCATCGCCTGCTGCACCGCGCGGTCCTGGTCCTCGCCCAACAGCGGCAGCAGCGCCTCGGCGAAGCGGGTCAGGTTGACGCCGGCCGTGCCGTGCTCCTCTTCCTTCCACATCTGCGCGCCGCCCGCGCCGCAGCAGAAGGACTTCTCCCCGTGGCGCGGCATCTCGACTGTGAGCATGCCGGCATTCTTCAACGCCTCGCGCGGTGCGTCGGTGATCTTGTTATGGCGTCCCAGATAGCACGGGTCATGGAAGGTCACTTTCAGGTCGTCCGCGGTCACTTCTATCTGGATCTTGCCTGCCCCGACCAGTTCATTGATTAACTGTGTGTGGTGGATGACCTCGTAGTTTCCGCCAAAGGCTGGATACTCATTCTTGAGGGTGTGCAGGCAGTGTGGGCAGGTGGTGACGATCCGTTTGGGGGCAACTTCGTTGAGGATCTCTACATTGGCCAAAGCCAATTCGTAAAATAGATATTCATTGCCCGCTCGGCGTGCCGAATCGCCGGTACACTGTTCATTTTTGCCCAGCACAGCGTAGTTGACCCCAGCGCGCGCCAGGATCTGTGCAAAGGCTTGGGCCGTCTTTTGGGCGCGGTTGTCGGTGGCAGGGGCACAGCCGACCCACCACAGCAGTTCGGGTTCCGGATTTTGCTCAATCGTGGGTATGTTGAACCCTTCGGCCCATTTCATGCGTTCGGCAGGCGGCACGCCCCATGGATTNNGCTTCCTCAGTGATGGCAAATTCCAGCAGGGTTTGCGAGCTTTCTTGGCCTGCTGCCAAGGCTTTGATCTCCTGGTTGATGAAGTAGCGCTTGTTGATCTCCAGCGCTGCTGGTGAAAGGATCTTGCCGGTGTTGTAAGCTGGGCAGGCATCCTGGCAGCGGTTGCACATGATGCAGGCATAGGCATCCATGATCTGGTACCAGGAGAGGTCTTCCAGGCGGGTAGCGCCAAACTGTTCGATCGATTCATCTTCAAAATCGAGCGCCAGCAACTCGCCAGGAGAACTGTATCGGGGCGTCAGCAGGAAATTGACCGGGGCAAAGATCAGGTGGATGTGTTTGGTGTACGGCAGGTAGGGGATGAAGAGCATGATCAAGCCCAGGGCGACCCACCAGCTGACGTGCTCGCCAACCAGCAGTGCCTGCTCCGACCAGCCGAGCCAGGCCCCCGAAAGCAAATTAGCAAAAGGCTGCCAGTGGTCTGCACCGTGCAGTCCCAGCCTGAAGGAGGCCCCCAAAAAACGGAACCCGACATGTGCCGTAACAAAGATGCCCACGATCAGCGAGTCGCGTGTCTTGCCTTTAACCGCTTTGGGATGCAGCAATGTGCTTTCCCGGGTCTTTAATGCCGGGTCTTTGAAGACAAAGCGTCGCAGCATCAAGCCGATCATCCCCACCAGAACCCCGACACTAAAGATATCCGCCAGTAATCGGTAGAGGTTGCCGATCAGCCCGGTTCCCATAAAAGAAAAATCGGCGATGTATCCTTCCAGGAGATCGCCGAGATTTACCAAGATATAAAAGAAGAAGCCCCAGGCCACAAACCCATGCAGGAGGCTGGCCAACGGGCGCGTCCGCCAGACCGGGGACAGTGACAAGGTTTGGGCGATGACTTCTACNNATGTAAGCAGCATATACGGTTAAAAGAGCCAGCAATGCGAAAAGGATTTTCTCGGGTGTTGTGAGCATGGAAACCTCGATTGTGAAGAGAATGGTCTTATGAAACTGTATTGCCAGATTTTACCATATGCACGCATGCTAAAGAAAGCTGTCTAACCCCCCAGGTTTTTTTGCATCGCAAATCGATTATTATGGCAGGTAGGGCTAGCAAGGGTCAAATGACTTGATGACCAATTAAGCTTTTCTTCTCTCCCCTAAAGAACAGTTACTGGAGAGCACTCAGAATCCAGCCAAAGACCTTCTGCAATAGGCTGGGCGAGAAGGCTGACCCAATAGCCAGCAGCAGTAAACCTAACCCGGCCAGGGCGGTGATGACACCCCCCGCGATAATTTTGAATTCGATCAATCTGCTGTGGGCTGCGGGGTTAATGGCACTGCCCGAGAGGATGCGGATGACCCCGAAAGCAGCCAGTAAGATCCCTGCCAGGGCAATAATACTGGCCAGACCAAAGGTAGAACCAACCAGACGCTCCAGAAAGGCGCTGGCACCACCCGGGATAAAAAGTTCCAGCAGGCACAGCCCGACGATCATCAGGCTGCTGGTCACAAGGATCGCGCCGAACAGCCTGGCGGATATGTCTGCATATTTTTGCGTGCTTGCAGGATTGCCTGGACTAATGCGGCCCTGAAAGGCTTCTCCCTGCATCACCAGCCTGACACCATTGATGCCGGCCAGCAGCCCCAACCCGATGATCACCGTCAGTTTTATCCAGTTAAGATTGAAATACTCAGCCGCGTAGACCAGCCCAGCAGTGATGAATATTAACAGCGAACTTAATCTTCTCAACTTCATGCGTTAGCTCTTTATGGATCGAGGTGCTGCAGGGCAGCCCGGATGGCGGGATCGGTTTGGGTGGTGTACTCATCCCAATCAGCAGGAACTTCAATATCCACCACAATGCCTTCATGTTCCCAATCCCAATCAGGATGATTGATGGGTTTGAACGTATCGTGGGCAATCCAGGCACGCGAGCCATCTTTAAAGTCGTAGCCCCAAAGGATCTCTACATTACCGCTGGTGGTTTCACCGATCAGGGTGGCACGGCCCTGGTCCTTGAGGATGCCGGAAAAGATCTCTCCAAAGCTGATGGTATCTGGCCCGACCAGCACGACGAGAGGAATTTCTGCGGACCCCCCGATATTTTTGCCGGCAATATCCAGCACTTCTTGTTCTTCTCGGTTTACAAAATAGCCTACTTTGCCGTGGGTGAAGTACGAGAGTGTGGCCGACATGACAGAATCCCAACCGCCGCCATTCAAGCGGTTATCCAGGATCAGGCCGTCCAGCGGCTCGTCCTCCGTTAGAATGCGCAGTACGTCTCCTACCTGGGCGTCAATCGAAGAGTCTGAGAAGGTGGGGATAATGATGTAGCCAACCCGCTTGCCAGAGGGAGTAGAGAGCAGTTCGTAGGGCACCGGCAGAAAACTGGTGATACGTCCGCGTGGGATGGAGATGGTGCGGGGTGATTCTCCCGGAGTTTGAACTGTTAAAGTTACCGGTGTCCCCTCTATGCCCAGCAGTAAATCCAGGGCATTTCCTTCTTCATCATCCAGCGGGACGCCCTCGACGGATACAATGCTGTCGTGAGCCTGTATTCCTGCCATGTCTGCTGGGCCACCCGGGAAGGTGAGCAGGATCACCCCCCGCTGCTTGTCTGGCACAAATTGCACCCAAACCCCAATGCCGACATAATCATGGCCGCTGGAATATTCTGCCTCTTCTGCCTGCACCTGCCGGGGATTAAGGAAGATGGAATGCTCATCCCCCAAGCTAAAGACCATTTCATCCATCGCCTGGTAAAAAGATTCGCTATCCAGGCCTGCTTCTACCTTCTGGCGATATTCATTGTAGACAGCTTTCCAATCCAGCCCGTTGAAATCTGGGTACAGGTAATCTTGGTCGACGATTTCCCAAAGGGTTTGCAAGATATCGAGTTGCAGTTCCTCATCGATCGGCACCAAAGTTTGAGTAGCAGTTGGGGTGACCACGCTGAGTGAGCTGGATTGTGTTTGGGTGGCTTCCGGGGTGTTCTGAACTGCAGGAGAAGTACTGGCGGTGATGGTGGGAGCGACCGGCTCCAGCCCATTGGTGAGGGTTTGGCATGCGAGCGCGCTCAGTGCAAAGAGCAGGAGTGCCATCCAAAATTTTATTGGGGAGTTAAATGCTTTCAATGTTTCTCCTTTTTTGCCCGCACAACTGTCCGGATGGATCGAACGGTCGCTATCCGGTCATTAAACTCTGGGACGTGGAAAAATTTGGGGGAGATTATGCCCCGCCTGCAGTATACAGGCTGGGATCAGTAGGAGTCTCGCCAGAGGGATCCCAGACATACACATAATCTCCGACATTTGCCCAAAGAAAGAGCCAGTGCGAATCCCCGGGGGAAAGATTTACGCAGCCATGGGATTGTTCGTACCCGAAATAGTTATGCCAGTACGCACCGTGCAGGGCGCGTGCTTCGTCAAAGTACATGGTCCAGGGCACATCTTCGAGATAATAATAATCGGAACGGTCAGCCTCAAAGGCACCCGACATGGGCGTACTTTCCAGTTTTTGGGTGATCTGGAACAAACCCGGTCGGGTCCACCAACCTGGGATACCAGTGGATGTTAGCGAAGCAAACACCAGCCGGTTTTCCTGGTAAACAGAGATGGTCTGTTCGTGTAAATTTATCTCAATCCAGCGCCCGTTGGTGACACCCTGCGGGGGGGTAAATGCGGGGTAAACCAGGGCTGTCTTGGATTTTTCGATCCACTCTTCTGGCCCGATCATGACCCAGGTGCTGTTGTTGCTGGTTTCGGTGCGGTAAACTTCGATGATCTCATAACGGTTCAAGACATGCCCGGTGAGCTGGCCCGCATCCTGACCAGGAGAAGTTTGGCTTTCGGTTTGGTAGAGCACCCAGCCAAATTGATGGGCGGGAGTCCCGGCGAAGACCATCCCGGTGAAGGGAGAGAGCACAGCCCGGCCATTGGTGGAACCACCCCGGATCCACATGCCTGGTTCGATCATGTAATGGCGAGCATTGCCGCTGCCCTGGTAATAATCAACAAAGGTGGCGAACTTGAAGCCGGCAGGGATGATGCGGTAGGGATTCTGGTTGGCCATGGCTTCGTCTAATGTGGAAAAGATGGGGGTGTCGTTGTCTGCCAGACGGACATAATTGTATGGCAGCTCTGAGAAAGCCGGATCGATAAGCACAGCTGGCAAGGGATTTCTAGGCAGGGAGATCCCCTGGCTATTTAGTTGATCCAGGTATGCAACTGGACCAAGCGATTGGCAGTCAAAAATCTGGCTGGTTGGTTGGCCGGGCAGGCAGAGCGGGGAAGTCGGGGAATCAGATGATACATTGGCTGGAATAGCCGCCCCAACTGGCTGAGCTGCGAACAACAGCACCAAAACGAGCCAGAGTAAAGTTGAAATTTGGCATAAGTTTTTCATAGCAATCCATTATAACTGATTTGCTCGCATTGCGACTTCGGTTTAATCTTGAGCAAGAAGCATCTTTCAGGATCAGATGGGGGCGGTCTCTAAACGATCACCGGATTTGAATGTGAAAAGGGACGAAAATTACTGTATTCCAGCCAGCCAGACTGGATGGGGGAATACAGACCGTGCCCTGGTTTGAGGTTAAATCCGGCATCAAAAGTTAAAGCCTGCATGATATAATTTAATCGAGATACGATTTTACTTGGATCAAAATGGAAATGAGTTTTCCATTTTGATTTTTATCCGATTGCTCCTGAACATTTTCCCGTCCGAACGGGTTGGAGGTATGATGACAGCTGAAGAAAAATTGAGCCAGGTCGCCAACGATCTGGTGGTTTCAATGGATTACACTCTCACTGTAGAAGGTGAGGTCTTTGATTCTTCTGAAGAGGAAGGCCCATTGGAGTACCTGCATGGGTACGACAATATCATCCCCGGGTTGGAGAAAGAACTGGCTGGGATGCAGGTTGGTGAATCGAAAACTGTGACCGTAGCCCCGGAAGATGGTTATGGAAAGATTGATCCTGAGGCGGTTTTTGAGCTTTCGCGCGATGAATTCCCGGAAGATGTACCCCTTGAACTTGGCATTGAGCTCGAGATTACCGATCATGATGGCGAGATGATGTTTGCCACGATCGTCGAGGTGGATGATGAAAGCGTCAGGCTCGATACCAACCATCCATTGGCCGGCAAAACCCTGCTGTTTGATGTTACCATCAGGGGCTTGCGCAAGGCTACCGATGAAGAAATTGAGCATGGCCATGCTCATTATGGCGATGGCCACGATCACTAAGTTAAGGCAGCTCGGTTGATAGATCAAAGCGCTTCTCACAGGAAGCGCTTTTTCTTAGGTTGCAGCGGCCATTCCCTTGGNNGAGTTTGTTTGAGAACATTGATAAAATAGCTTTGTGCTCGTCAGCAGCGAGGCACAAAGATTATAAATAGCAAATCATAGGAGTTAAATATGCAAAGAAAAATTGTGAATTTGCCCTTCCTGGCTTTTCTTGCGGTGGTTCTGGTTGCTTGTGCTTCGCAGCCAACTGCTGAAAGCCCTTTGGTTGGGTCCAAGGCACCGGATTTTACCTTGGACGATGCCCTTGGTGGGCAGGTCTCCCTCTCAGAATATCAGGGAACCCCAGTCCTGCTCTTTTTCCATATGGCGGTGGGTTGACCGCCTTGCATGCAGCAAATCGTTGATTTGCAAAACAGTTCTGATTTTCAAGCCCTAAACGTTCAGGTGATCAGCATCGCGCGGGACTCTGTCGCAGAGATGGCACCAGAAGCTCAAACTCTGGGGATTACGGATGTCCCCGTCCTCTCCGACCCCGACCTGAGTGTTTCTTCTGCCTACGATGTGCTTCAATGGGCCATTGAGAACGGTGAGCCCAGCCATACCTTTGTGCTGGTGGATGGCGAAGGAAAGATCGCCTGGGTTAAGGATTATGGCGCACCTGATAACCCCAACCGCACGATGTATGTTGAGATCGATGAATTGGTAGAATATGTTCGTAC
>DNGN01000262.1:2041-3842 GCA_003486225.1 Chloroflexota bacterium | reverse complement strand
TAGAAGAAGCAGATCTCCGTAATTGGTTCGGAAAGACTCTTATCACTCCCATGGGTACCCGTAGTACGGCTTTCCGTGGTGAGGTGTCAACAGGCGGCATTGACAACAAGGTTGTAGACTTCCTCGTTGGGCACCACATCATTCGCGCAGAATATCGGGCTGGCGCTCGCTGGTATGAACTGACTCACGATCGCCTCGTGGAGCCGATTATCGCTGACAATGCCAAGTGGTTTACCTCAAATTTAAGCCTTTTTCAACAGCAGGCAGCGTTATGGGCAGCACAAGGTCAACCGGAGGGAATGTTATTACGCGGCAAGGAATTGGAACTGGCAGAGGAAGAACAAAGGGAAAAAAGGTCCGAATCTAAATCGATACCCCAGGTTGAGTTGGATTTTTTGGATGCCTGTATAAAAGCCAGAAGCCGCGAATTACGCGAAAAACGCGGTAACCTGTTGGTGCGCATTTTTGCAATCGGCGCGACCGTCTTGCTGTTTGTCGCGGTTGGCCTGGCATATCAGTCCTTTATAAACGGGGAGAAAGCAAATGAGGCAAAGCGGGCAGCTGAAGCGACAGGGGCATATGCAGAAACCCAGGCTGCAATTGCTAATAACCAGGCTGCAACTGCAACGCACGCACTTGGCCAGGTTGCAGAACTAAGCGGACTTGCAGAAGCGGAGGCACTAGCCGGGCAGGCTCAAATCACCCTCGACCAATCTGACACCGTTCGATTAGGGCGGCTCTTGTCCGTTGAAGCGTATAACAAAAACAAAGCCTCTGGGGAAATCCTGCCAAGTGTGTACCAGGCTTTGGTGAACAGTGTTGCAAGTGGAAACGANNTGAATCTCGATTCGAGTCAGGTTGTGTATAGTTCTTTTCTATCCGATCAGGAAGTTGTCATTATCACTCAGAATTCAGATTACTATTCATTTGACCAGAACCCATATACTGTCAGTATCGTCAATGTTACAAATCAAAATAAAAGACAAATTCAGTTAACCGTACCCGAAGATACATATTTCCTAAAGCTCAGTATCAGTGACAACAGTCGTTGGGTGGCGTTGAGTTTCGAAGGAGATAACGGCGGTGTGAATGTGTGGGATACCCAATCTCCATCGTCAGGACCAAAGCAACTGTTGATCCAATCCCCGGTTGCCATAGATTCGGTTATATCGCCGGATGGTAAAAATGTGGCAATTGTTGATGATGACTTTTTATATTTTTGGCAAAATGATGAAAGAGACTTGAATGAACTTGATTTATTAATAGCAGATTTCAGGCTCGACAAGGGTTTTTCGTTCCCGGAATTTACGGGAAGAAGCGGCAGGGGACTTCAGTTTAGTCCGGATGGCAAGTGGTTGGCGATACAAACAAGGGAAAATATATACATTTTTGATTCAATGACCCANNGGTTTTTGGTCTACGTGGTGAAGAAAAATCAATACACTTCTGTATTGCGCTGGTCGCTAGAAGATCCCAATCGTGCACCCTATGAGATATACAAAAGCTCAACAGCTGACGTCACCGCCATGGATATCAGCATCAATGGAAAACTCGTCATCGGAGACGGGGCAGGTTATGTGCGTGTCTGGGATATAAATCAGGATTCCAGGGATCCGATTCAGGTTGCCAGTGTACATACCGGGAAGATAGTGAACCTCCTGATCGGTCCGGATGATCAGACGGTCATTTCCGCCAGCGAAGTGGATGGGACACGCTTATGGAACCTGACCGAAAGCGATTCGGAGGCGGTCATTGAATACAAAATTCCGAGCTCAGTTTCAGGTGTTGTACGAGTGGATGG
>DNGN01000262.1:0-1947 GCA_003486225.1 Chloroflexota bacterium | reverse complement strand
GCCCTGAAAAGATTACTGGGTTCAAGCGCGTCCATAACCGGGGAGGATGCAACTCTTACCGGTGTGGAGTTGAAGCACAATTTCCAATTGCCGAATGATTTGACCGATATTCAAAGCCTGATGTATACGCAAAATGGCAGATATTTGATCGGCGCAGGTGCAAGCGGGGTGAGGATCTGGGATACCTCCCAGTTGAGAGAAGGCAAGGTGTATCAGCTTCCTAACGCGATATCTCCTGCCCTCATCAGTCCGGATCAAAAATGGCTGGTGACAGCCGGTTCGGATAATACAATCCAAGTGTATGGCCTTGGAGACATCATGTCTTCTCCTGCGGTCATTCCGGTGGGCAAATCGCTTGTTACGCAGTTTGCATTCAATGGGAGTAGCGAACTGTTGGCGGTGGCAAATAAACTGGGTGAGATCGCGATCTACCAACTACCTGTAACAAAATACCCGATCGATCCTATTTATACGTTCCAAGGGTCGTCGGGTGAAATCACCTGGCTTGAGTTCGGTCCTGTGGGATCGAGTAAAGACTGGCTGGTGGCAGCTAGCGGCTCTGAGGCGTATCTGTGGAATACAAGCAAGCCGAACAACAAAGCTGTTATCCTGCCAGGCAACAACAAGGTGATATACGCAAGCTTCACCAAGGACAGTAGCTGGATCATTACCCTGTCATTCGATCAGAAATTGCGCTTTTGGTCCACGGATCTGGAAAGGTTGAGCGCAACTGCCTGCCTCTATGCTGGGCGAAACCTGACGAAGGCAGAATGGAATCGATATCTTTCTGAGATGGACGATCTTCGGGAAACTTGTCCGGGGTTGAATTATGGTCTTGAACAAGTGCAAACCATCGCAGAGAGCGAGATTACCCCAACAGCCTACCCGACCGTATCCAATGCCCTTCCTACAACGACACCCATTCCCACATCCACACCACTGGGTGAGTTTAGTATATATACTATCCAGGCAGGTGATACATTAGGGCTGATTGCCGCGAAATTCGGCGTCGATATAAATATCCTGATCCAGGATAATAATATTTCCAATCCGAATATAGTTGTTCCAGGGCAAACACTGAAGATAAGGACTGTATCCCCCTAAAAAGATATTGGAGTGCCCTGATAATCTTCACGAACGCTACGGAAGTACACTGATGGGTATGCTGTCGGTGCTTTTGCCAGCGCGATGGATAATTGAGGCTGTAGTTCTAATGGGGCTTGATGATGCCAAGTTCCCGGTGCAGGAACTTGCTGATCTCGATCTCTCCAAGAAAGAATGCCCTGCCCGTTGCCTCGCTGACCTGGGCTTCTGGCGGGGCTTCCATCGTCTCGTCAAGAATAAGCACAGGGGTACCCTGATTCTCTTCCCCAAGAAATTTAACTATGTCAGGTCTCGGTCTTTGGAAATCTATCCTTCGTACATCCAGTTTTGATTCGAGATCGGGCACATATTTTAGCAGTCCCTCCATGGCTGCGGAATGTGGACANNTGCCTGCTGTTTTCGCCTATAATCAGCACGTAAAAGACACGGGAAATGCGTACTTCTACTGACAGAACTATGGTCATTGTGGCTGTATCATTGCTCATTCTGCATATATTCTCAACGCGCGTAACAAGGAGACGTTCATGAACAAAAAGAAGATGGGTGGCCAATCTGAAGCAAAGGTTGCCGAAAGGGTCGAAGCACTCTTGAAAAAAATGAGCATCGCGGAGAAGGTCGGTCAGCTCACGCAGGTCGGCGGGGCGGATTGGAACCGGGGACCAAAGCCTGAAGATGTTATCCGCAAGGGCGGGGCTGGCTCGGTCCTCTGGCTCAACAATACGAACAAATTCAATGTGCTGCAAAAGATCGCGGTGGAGGAAAGCCCGTCTGGAATTCCGCTGCTTTTCGCATTGGATGTGATCCACGGCTACCGGACGATCTTCCCTGTACCACTGGGGATGG
>DNGN01000234.1 GCA_003486225.1 Chloroflexota bacterium | reverse complement strand
GAAAGCGAATATCAGCCCGCCTCGCAATTCGAAGTATAAGGCTCCAGTGAGGATAGGCAATAAACCTGCCCAGGCCACGGGTCCGATCAAACCTCCCTGCAACCAGAAAAATGCGCCAGATGCGAGTAGATCAACTACCATGCTGATATGCCGGTGATAGACCATACGTGCATTTAGGCCTGCAATGACTGTCATGGCGATATTCCATAATACAAGAGCAACCAATGGCCAAACAGGTGCGCCTTCCAAAATCCCCCCAAACGCCAACGAAACAACCATTCCCAGCAACGTCAACCAGCGTAAAGAGACTACATACCAGTCAGCAATGTAGGGAGTATCGTAGGTGCGCATAATGCAATAATAACCGAAAAAAATCTCTCACAATTAAGCTGGACCTTACAGTTTTGTTGCTTTGCAAGGCCTCTTCCAAAAAACAGCAAATCTCAAACTCTAGGTGGCAGCTTGGACATCCATGAATGTGGCTAGAATTGAAGTGATAGCATGAGCGCGTATCATTAAATTTCGTAATTCATTCTTCTAAGATATGGACCAAAATGCTCAGTCAGAAAATCTTTTTCTTCTTGAGAATAGGAGTCACGAAAGCGACCAATCTTGCCCTTAAAGAAATGTACTCCCTTTCGATCCTCTGCCTGCTCTGGACGGTATCTCGCGATCACTTCCCGGATATCAGATTTGTTTCCATCCAACCCCAAAAACTCAACAAGACGCTGTGTCTCGGTATCATAATCCATCAGCAAGTCTTCGTAGCGTGCGATCAGGGTTTGCTTTTCACCCATCCACTTTTCCCAGATCANNATGTTGCAGTTCACTTCTGTCAGGATACTTTTCAGGTGAAACCGCTCGCGAATATCACGTGCTTCGTCACAGCCAGTGGTTTGCATTAAGTCATGAATCAGATTGTAATGCCAGCCAGAACCAGCGCGTGGCATCCCTACAGAAAGGATAATCATGGGTTCTCCTTGAGAGAGCCTGTCATCCCGACCAAAATACCGGGAATCAACCAGATGTTTGGAGTCGCGAGTGAATCCTGGGTTAAATTATACAGGGCAATCGCCAGCCAGGAAAAAAGCCCAGCGATACCAAGAAATCGATTTATACCAACCTTTTGCAATTGTGTAAGAGCATCGCCTAATAGAGTGAATTGGAAAATCAAGAAAAGCACGAACCCTAGTAGGCCGGTTTCGGACAGCAGGCGCACGTACATATTCTTTGGATTGGGATACAGTTGACTGTCAGGACTGAGCTGGCGGGCGATTTCGGGTACGGTGGTTAGCGCCCAATCTGGAAGATTGTCATAAATATAAAGGCCGCTCGCGCCCAAACCCACACCTGTGAGCGGATACTGCTCATATGCGCCCAGAGCACCAGCCATATAGGCGCTTCGCGCCCCGGCGTTGATGTCTACAATGTATTCCATTAGACTCTCAGCATTGATCTCCCACAGGCGGCGGAAGTAGTTTTTCTGCCCCAGAAAGGCAAATGTGCCAACAACAACGGCAAACAATACTATAACCAGCGTCAGCCGCACGAGCCAGCCGACAAACTTCCTTTGAAATCCAGAAATGAACCACACCCAAATGCGTTTGAACCACGACCTGCCAACCAACAAAATAACCAACCCTGACACACCGGTTGAGATCAGAATCCCACCCCGTGAATACGTGGCGATCAGCAAACCAAAGGTGACAGCCAGAAAAGTCGGCTCCAGCCATTTCCAGCGTGTCAAACGTGTGTCAGTCAACAACGCGGCAACCAGCCAGGGCAAATACAGCGTGGCGATTTGTCCCGCCAGCCAGGATGGCTCATAAGCCATACCAGAGATTCGGTTTGTACGTACAAGTTCCCGCACAGAAAATGCCAATTGCCAGTGCGTGACCATCTCCTTATCCAGCAGATTCGTATAGAACGTGACAGCCTGCAAACCGCTCCAAAGGATGTTCACCACAAGTCCAGCAAGAATCCATTTGACCGTGAAACGCAGATCATCCTCATTTCGGTTCATCCATACGCCTGCCGTGAAAAAGACGACCCCGATCCCCAAGGTGACCAGTGCTCGCAGGTTACGGCCAAAAAATTCCTGTCCGCGCATGGGGAGCGGGCCGGCCAGGTTCCCAAAACTGCTGGTAGTTAGAACAGCCGCCACGAACACCCCGAGCAAAATCACTCCCCCTGGCCACGGATCCTGAACTTTTTTTCGCACCAGCTGGATAAGTAAAGGCAGCATCAAAAGCACCAATGGATATAAAGCCAACGGACGCACATACGTTTTATCGCCCAGGAAAGGGAAATATCGGAAGCTGGTGACAGGCAGGGTAAATAACACCCCTGCCCATAATATTTTCATCACAGAGTTCAAAGATAATTTCATCTATTCGTTGGGCTCTTTGCGTCTTCGCGGTTCAAAAAATAAAACAAAAAGCGCACTCAGGAACCATGCCCCCGTTACTCCCGAAAACAGGTATCCGCTCAACAGTTTGCTACGGCTCACAGGTACGCCCACCACCTGCAGAGCGTCCACACGGATGAGCGCGTTCAGGCCAGATTGTGAATCAATATTAGATTGTGCTGCTTTTTCAAAGGCCACTGCCCAGGCTGCGGCCAGGGATTGAGCCCGCTCAGGGCTTGAGGCGTCCGCATATAAGTGCCAGCCTGCCTCCTGTGGCTGACTTAACGATAGAATTTCATTCCGCAATTCTTGAACAGATACGTTCCCGGTTTCAACGGCAACAGCCTTCATAACATCATCCGACCAGGCGATCTCTTCCAGCTTGCGCGTCTCGCGCTCGAGATAGTAAAAAAGGCGGCGGTCTTCCTCTCCCGGCCAGGCTTCTTCGAGATTGAAGTCTACGTTGACCGTAGCCTGGGCGCGAAAAGGAGGCGGAGCCAAGTAATACAGAGTAGCACCCAGCAAACCTCCAAACAATGCGCTTAACAACCAGAAGCGCCAGGCTTTCAGCAGGCGGATCAGGTCATCCAGAGAAGGGGGCGAGAAAATTAAATTCATCGATTATTCCAGTCCAAGCCGCTTCCTGCGCCACAGATTCCACAATGGTGCGATAAGTTTGCGCAAGTAATATTTTGCCACAATTAATGAAAAAAAACTTCCGCCATCTCGGTAATGCACGCGCAGCATCTCAGGCCAGCAACGGTCATCCGCGGTAATGCTTTTGCCGGATGTGTGCATGCGAAAGTTAGCCCAGGTACGCCCAGCTAAATACCAGATCTCTGTATGAGCGGTGATACGAGTCCACAGGTCGTAATCCATAGCGAAGTAAAAAGAATCATCCAGAGGACCAACTTGCTTCCACAGCTCAGCGCGAAAGAACATGGTCTGTTGGGGAATGTGCACATATCCCCGGCGCAGGCGTTTTAGATCGGTTTGAGCTGCGTTGAACTTGCCAACGACTTCGTTCTTTTCGTTGATAAAATTGCAATCCGCGTAGACCATACCCACATCGGGATTTTCCACCAAAAACCTGACTGCTTCGCCGACAGCATGGGGTTCGTATGTATCATCCGAATTGAGCCAAGCCAGCACATCGCCAGATGCGCGATTGAAGCCTTTATTGATGGCCTCGGTCTGACCATTGTCTTTCTCACTAACCCAGAAAGACAGTTCTTTTTCGTATTTTTTGATGATCTCCAAACTGCCATCAGTAGACCCGCCATCTATGATCATGTATTCAATATGCGGATAATCCTGTTTCAGGACAGATTTTATGGTCTCTTCAATGTATGCCGCCTGATTATAGGAAGGCGTAATGATCGAAACGAGCGGCATGGTTTTCGTTTTCATAAGTTAATTCCATTCCGCATCAGGATAACACAACTCTGCCACGTCACTCGTTATCTCACGGATGTGCTTTATCTCCTCCGCGCTCAGTCGTTTCTTCCAGTTGTCTATGTTGGCACGGCTGTCCAACTTCACCGAGTGAACCTTATTCGTCGAGAGTTCATTCGGGTTCTCAGAACTGGTGGCGTTCAAAACGGTCTGTTCTACCTTTGGGGTAAAGCTCAAGCCAAGTTTTTTATACAGACCCCCGAATTCATTTACAGGATCAAGGGACAGGTCTTCGTGACGGACCATGATAAAGGATGGGTATAGTTTAATCATTTGGGCAACGCGTCGATAGATCACCCGCCAGAGCAAAGCCGCCTGTCCGAGGGTATCGGCAATGGAAATGGATTCCATCGCAACACGATCTTCATCCAAAAGGTCGCGCACCAGTAAAGGCTGTTCAAGCAAATCCTTGAAATCGAAGGGCCAGTTCAGTCGCTTGAGGCTGCTGGCAAAACCCGCCGGATGACGGGTAGTGAACACCACGCGGCAGTCAAGCCGCTCAGCAAACCAGGGGGCAGAAAAGACCGCAAAAGGGTCCTTGATAAGCACCCGCTGACCGGCAAGCCGTCCGCGCAAGAAACCTGAGAAATCACGCCCCATGCGAGCAACATCTTTGGCCGAACGCAGGGATCGAATTTCGCGCCAAACCCCATAACGCAAGTCCAGCATCTCGAGGAATGCGGGCAAGAAAATAGATTCGTTCTCTTCGTTGATAAGGGTATACCATTTCGAGACAGGCGCGCGGAACACTCCGGGACGGTGCATCACATTGAGCGGCTCGCTGATATAGGCTACATCCCGGCTGGCAGCCAGCATCCTGCCGACCCAGGTTGTCCCGGTTCGATGCGCGCCCGTGACCAGAATCGGCTGGCTCATTCGGCCTCTACTGGATGCTGTAAATCGTAAATCAAGTAACCTTCGCCCTGAGCTATAACGGGATACTCTGCCAACCGCGCGCGAAGTTGG
>DNGN01000048.1 GCA_003486225.1 Chloroflexota bacterium | reverse complement strand
CCTTCAAGAAAACACTGTGCACATCTTTGCATTTGTAATGAACCCCCTACCATAGCAAAACCAGATTCATATTTTAAGATGCTGAATCGATGGTCCATCTCTGGGCTGTACTAAATATCAGGGGCTGTCTTATTTCAAGCACACACCCTGCTGTTCACCCCTTGCTGTTCGGGTTGAGAACGGTCTCTTGAACAGGCAGTCTGGCGCGCCTGGCCTGCACCAGGGTTACCCCAATCATCGCCACCGCCACAGCACCGATCTGCATGATGGTGACCCGCTCTCCGAGCAGCAGCCAGGCCAGGGCAGCCGTACCGAATGGAGATAGGTTGAGGAAGACATTCATCTCTAAGGCTGTAATGGTTTTCAGGGAATGGTTATACAGAAGATATGCTGCCGCAGTATTGACGACCGCCAGCCACAGGATGATCAGCACAGCTTGCTGATCGAATACCGGCCAGCCTTCCAGGGGTATGGCCAGCAGAAGCAGGATCCCGCCGCCGATCCCCAGCGGGATACCTGTCAGCAGCAGCGTGCTGGTGCCAGCTTCCCGCGCCATGCCCCTGCCAAGCACCCCAAAGATCGAAAAGGCCACAATCCCCACTCCGGCAATCGTCAGCCCCAGCGGCTCTCCCGGCTGCAAACCACCAGAGAAGAAAAGTGCATTCCCAATCAAGGTCACGACCAGCCCGACAACCTGCAGCTGCGTGGGGATCTCTTTCAAAAATAGTACACCACCAAACAGAATCAGCAGCGGGGTAATTCCCATCAAAAAAGAGATCGTGGTCGCTGTCAGGTACTTCAATGCCCAGAACATGGCTCCGTTGCCCAGCGTGTATGCAGACAAGCCGATCAGCGTCAGATGCAGCCAGGCTTTTGCGGAAAACCCTTCCCGGGACCGCTTTTTCCTGAGCATGAGTGGCAGCAGAATTAAAAAACCCAGAAAATAGCGCAGCCCGGCGATGGTCAGCGGACCCATCTTTGGCAGCAGCAGCTTGACAAATACAAAAGATGAGGCCCAGATGATCGAGGCCAGCAAGGCTTCCAGGATGGCCACAGCTCTGGCAGAACGGTTTTTGAACACAGAATCTCCAAAAATTTCTTTAGATGGCTGTATGATACTCCATCAAATCCCTTTGCGCTAAGGTTTAGACTGCAAGATCGATTCCCCCCTTTTTTGACCGCTATAGATATAATAAGAATATGGACACAGCAAGAAAACCCACCTTCTACGTCGGCGATGTGCCAGTATACGGTGACTCGATCTTAGCGCCGATGGACGGCTATTCCGACCAGCCTTTTCGCGGGCTGGCGCGCAGGCTCGGTTCGGCGATGAGCTATACCGAGTTCATCAGTGCCATGGATGTGGTTAGCCCGAACCGCAAGGTGGAACGCCGCCTGGCATACGAGGCAGATGAACGACCAGTGGTTTTCCAACTCTATGACGATGCGCCGGATCGCCTGCTGCAGGCCGCAGAGATCCTCATGGCCTATCAGCCAGATATCCTCGATATCAACATGGGCTGCTCCAGCAAGAATATTGCTGGCCGGGGGGCCGGGGCTGGCCTGCTGCGCACCCCCGAAAAAGTCGGTGAGATCATCCGCAGCATGAGCAGTGAGTTCGAAATCCCGGTCACGGCGAAGATCAGGCTGGGGTGGGATGACGACTCGCTCAACTACCTGCAGATCGCCCAGATCGTAGAGGACAATGGCGGCAAACTGATCGCGGTACACGGACGTACCAAAGCCCAGGCCTATGGCGGCAAAGCCAACTGGCAAGCCATCAAGGAAATCAAATCGACAGTTTCCATCCCGGTACTTGGTAATGGAGACATCAGGACGGTAGCCGATATACAGCGCATCATGGCACAGACCGGTTGCGATGCGGTTATGATCGGGCGGGCAGCCATCGGTAATCCCTGGATTTTCACCGGCAAAGACCGCCAGCAGGTCTCCCTCGAGGAAGTCCGGCAAACTATCTTGCTCCACCTGCAGCGTATGCAGGATTTCTACGGAGCAGAGCGCGGCCTGGTGTTGTTCCGCAAGCATGTCACCCGCTATATCAGTCTCGCCCCGTTGAAGAAAGAGGATCGAAAAAAACTGCTCACATGTGGAACCGCAAAGGCCTTTATTTCGTTTTTAAACCAACTCTATTTTGATCATGCTTTCGATAAGGAGCAAGCATATGTACCACAAATATAAATTAATCCTGATCGGCCTGATAATTGTGGTCATCAGTACAGCCTGCACGCTTTCCTCGCAGCCAGAAAACACAGTAGATGAGGATGTTGTTGCCACCATGGTAGCCCAAACTGTTGCCGCAAACCCGGGCATTGAGGCCGGTGACCAGCCAACCCAAGATACAGGAGCGGTTGATCAGCCACCTGCCGCGACAGACACCCTAACCCCAACTGAAGCTCCAACAAATACACCGGAGCCAACCGCTACCGAGACTCTCACCCCCACACCAGAACCCACCCTGCCAATGGGGATCGATGAACTCAACCTCGGCAACCCGGACGCCGCCTACGGCTTCAATTCCAAAGGGCCTTTCTACACCTACTCCGATACCGATTCCAAGGTCGAAGTGAAGGACAGCACCCTGCAGTTTACCATCTTCGATGCCATCTCATGGACGATCTGGTCCTTCTCGTCGATGGAGCTGCAGGATTTTTACTTTGAGATCAATGTCAAAATGCCGGACAACTGCCAAGGAAAAGATCGCGGCGGTCTCATCTTCGGCACACCACTGGGTGAAACCGACAAAGGGATCAACTACCAGGTTTCCTGCGACGGGCACTACCGTTTGTTCGTTTATGATGGTGCCAATACGATCAACCTGATCAATTGGACCACCAGCGACGAAATCTTCGCCGGACCAGGCAAGACCAACCGGCTCGGTGTCATGCACCGTGGGCAGAAGATCACCCTGTATCTCAATGGTGCCCTGGTCAACCAGGTCTCGGATGATACCTATGTTGGCAAAGGCCGCATTGGGATCAATATGGGAGTAGACAATCACGACAATGTGACGATCACCTTCGACGATGCGGCTTATTGGACAGCCCTCCCATAAGCCAGAGGGATCTGATTTTCGTAGGGGCGTACAAATGTACGCCCCTACGGTTTGGTTGATTTGGGCAGCCTTGCTGGCATTCCTGCTGACGGCTGTACTGGTTTCAGGCTGTGCGCCCAAACCCAGCACAGTTGTCCCAACCAAAGAAATCTTGCTCGAATCGCTGGTCGCCGAAGCGGTCGAAACTCAACGCGCACAAGGAAACCAGGAATCTCTGCGCGCGGCCACACTGACTTTTGCTGCCGCACAGCCGGCCGTCCTGCAGGCGCAAACCCTAACCCCCACCATCACTGCCACCTCCGAGCCAACCCCTACTCTGCTCACCCCGCTGGCCACCCTGCCGCTCTTTGATACGGCCACACCCACTCCTCCAATCGCTCCAACCCGCCAGCCGGGAGACCCGGCCCTGCGATTGGGCAACCCGGACTGGACAGATACTTTTGACAGCAGCCAAAACTGGAGCGAATTCAGCACCAGCCGTTCACAAATCGAGGTTCAAGGCGGCCAATTCTTGTACACCGTTTTCAGCCCCGGGTCTGGTCCAACCTGGACGATCTCCTGGCCGACCTTAAGCAATTTCTACCTGGAGGTGCTGGTTCAAACCCCNNCCAGCAGCCCATATTTGCAGGCAGGCCCCAACCAGATCAACCGCATCGGAGTCTGGGCGCAGGGAAAAGTGATCGCGTTCCACATCAACGGGCAAGCTGTTGCCGGGCTGGAACACAACGACTACCGCAGCGGCACATTCGGCCTTTCAGTGACATCGGAAGAGACCGAGAATTTCACCGGCACCTTCGACGATCTTTTTTTCTGGGTATTTGAATAACAAGGCGCGGTATGCGTGGTGGTAGGCGACGTGAATTCGCCCACAAAACATAGAAAAAAAAGCCACGAAAACACAGTTTGAAGGTGTGACTCCAACCATCCGACCACAGGGAAGGTTGAGTGCTATTTGACCTCCCGCGATGGATCCGATTAGAACTAAACCTTCATGAAGATTGGTAGAAAGCGTTCCAAAAGCGTTGTTTCCAAGGCTCAAATTTCTCTGCTAACAATTCAAACCATTGATCAAAGTTTGACTCCAACAGAGGGTCTGGGACAGTAAAACCGCAGCGCATCACTGTCTCTGGAAAGGCGTCTCGATAAAAACTGTTCGAGGAAGATCCACCTTGTTTAATTCTTTCTTGCGCCTGGTGAGCGCCTTCCTTATCAAGGGCAAGCCAGACATTAATTTCCTCGGGATTTATCAAGCGCGGATAGGCTGGATCATGACTGATCATAAACCCCCTTGAAAGTCCAAACTGGACAAGACTCAAACGGCACCTGCCAAAAGCAATCGGGATAAATGCCGGGGCGATGATATTTTCCGCAACTTTCCCTTTTAATATTGCAGCGACAGTTGAGGCCTTTTCGCATCCGAAACTGTGTTCAGCNNCCCACAAACAGCGCCAGAACGGCAAAAATGCCCACCACGCTTAAGAAGATCAGCACGAACTGACTGAAGGTGGTCTTATCTTCCAAATGAAGTTCCAGCATCTTGCCGGCAAAGCGGTACTCTGGGCCGCCAAACCAAGCCACCAGCGCTCCACCGATGGCCCCGCCTAAATGCCCCCAGTTATCGATTCCCGGGCTGAGTCCAAAGAGAAAGTTAATCGCTGCCACCTGCACTACATTACGCACAATGCGGCGGGCTTGTGGGCCAAAAATGCGCTGGTTGCGGTAGCCCAAAATGCCATAGGCGGCCAGCAAGCCAAAGGTGGCTGTGGATGCACCTAAAGAAGGGGCAGCAGTCAGCAGATAGGAGGCCACGCCACCAGCAAAACCTCCTGCCAGGTACAGCAGCAGAAAGCGGGTGTGCCCGTAGAAGCGTTCCAGCTCGCGGCCCAAAATATACAGGGCATACATATTAAACCCGATATGCAGGATATCGCCGTGCAGCAGCACAGGGGCAATCAGACGCCAATACTCTCCAGCATCGATCAGGGGATTGTATTTGATACCCAGGTAGACAGGGATATCGTTACCCAGAAATGTTTGTGTGGCCAGCTGCGCCAGAAAGACCAGCACGGTCAGGGCAATGATCGTATAGGTCACTACTGGCTTGGTGTCCGGCAATGTCAATGTGATCTGCGGCTGAGGTCGTTCACCCGGCGCGAGAATGGTAGGCTGAACGGCCGGTTGGTCTTCGGATGGGTTGGGTTTTGAATCTTCGGGGAATGACAAGGGATTTCCTTTTGCTTGCTTTATAGTTTCACGTTGCGTTGGTTTACGGCGTGGTGCTCAGCTTTGATGATCGCCAGGATCACATCCACAGCTTCTTCCATGCAGCCCTCACGATTGACCACTTTATAATCAAATTCAGCAGAGCGAGCCATTTCCTGGCGGGCGGTTTCGATGCGGACCCTGAGTTCCTCAGGGGTTTCGGTATTGCGGGAGGTGAGGCGCCTGACAAGCTCCTGGTCATTTTCC
>DNGN01000307.1 GCA_003486225.1 Chloroflexota bacterium | reverse complement strand
CCAGATCAGTCCAAGTCGCTGCCTGGTTTGCTTTCGGCTTCCTATGAAGTCACTGGTTGGGATAGAAACATCGTTGATGTGCCGTCCTATGTCACCGGGCCTGCTTCCCGGGCCTGTGGCGGGTGTCACCGGGCAGAATTGATCAATGAGGATTCAGCTGGCGGCCTTGAGATCTTCAACCTGCATACGCAGCAAGGCGGCTATCTGATCGAGGCCGGTGAGGATGCGGGTGGTACGCTCCAATCCGTCATCGATTCGATCATGGCGCTTTTCGGCAAGTAAGCCATTGCCCTGGACCTCGGTCCAAATCAGTTAAAGTGAGTGAGCCCTTCGGGGCTCACTCTTTTTTAGGGGCTTTGATAGCCAGGCCTAATGGTTTTGGGACGGCTGGATGCACCTTGAATCTAGCGCAAAGATCACACCGCTGCCTGAAAATCCAGATACGATGAAAGCAAGATGTTGATGCAGGAAGGGTGTCAGGAAAAGCCTGGTTCGGGTTCCGGATGCTGTCCACTGCCATTGATGCTGAACTTTCCTCTTAAACAGCAATGGGGAAATAATAATCTCTGTAAATATATTGAAAATTATTAAAAAATGCTAAAAGTTCACTAAAGTTGTTGTTTGATAGTGACATTTGTCACATTGGTGTGGGACAATTGTCCCAAGCTGTGTGACAAAAATCACTAACCATTCCATGGTTCGCTGTATATACTTAGAATATGTAATGGCTGCCAGACAGATGGCTTGATCTGTCTGTTAATCATCATACACATCAATTACTAAGGAAAGGTTAGGAGTATGAAGAAAAATACGAAATTGTTCCTCCTGTTGTCCCTGATGGCTGTGTTTGCACTGGCACTGACAGCCTGTGGCGCGGGTGAGCAGGGACCTCAGGGTCCGGCTGGTCCTGCTGGCCCGGCTGGCCCGGCTGGCCCAGCCGGCCCTGCTGGCGCCGATGGCGCATCTGCCGAAGCGGCGGGTGCCTGCCAGGACTGCCACAATGATTCAGCAGTGCTTACTGGCAAAGCTTTCCAATGGGAAGAATCCAACCATGGCGTGTCTGAATCGGCTGCCTACGCGGGCGGACGTTCTTCCTGCACCGGCTGTCACTCTGGAGCTTCTTTCAGTGATATGGTTGCTGCGGGGCTGCGCCCAGATCAGGTTGAGACCGTCACCGCCGTCACCAAGCAAGACTGCCGTGCTTGCCACCAGGTCCACACCACCTACACCGGTGCCGACTGGGCTCTGGAAACCACAGAACCTGTGGCCATGTACGCAGCTGAAGGCGTGACCTACGACGGTGGCAAAGGTAACCTGTGCGTCAACTGCCACCAGGCCCGTCGCNNCTTCCCAGAAGCTGTGGATGGTGTCGTGACTGGTATTAGCAGCCACTGGGGCCCGCACCATGGTCCGCAATCCTCCATGCTGATGGGGATCGCCGGTGCTGGCGTTGAAGGCAAACCCAGCGCTCACTACTCGATGGTCGAAGACACCTGTGTGGCCTGCCACGCTGGTGAAGGTGCCAACCACACCTTTGAACCCGATGTGGCCGCCTGCCAGGGCTGCCATGCCGACATCGAAGATTTCGATTTCAGCGGGCTGCAGACCGAAGTCCAGGCCATGCTGGATGAACTGGGTGAAGCCCTGGTTGCCGCGGGCGTGTTGAGCGAAATTGGCCCTGATGGTCACCCGACCGTTGAAGAAGCTCCAGAGAACTTGGCCATTGGTCTGTTCAACTGGATCTATGTCGCGCACGAAGACAAGAGCATGGGTGTACACAACCCGGCTTACACCAAGGCGCTGCTCCAGGCTGGCTTGGACGCACTGCCGTAGTTCAGCTTCTCCATTTATAAAACTTAGCTGCGGTGAGGTTGAAAACCTCATCGCAGCTATAGCTCTCAATGACAAAATACTTTTGTTTGCCGAGGTTTGATTCGAAATACGCTCGAACACAGACCGTGAGGCCTGACCCGACCGTACGTTTGTCTTTCAGAGCTGCCTTGAATAACAGATTGTAAAAGCCATTACTGTAAAGCGGCCGGGACCATTTCGGTCCCGGCCTAAATCTTTCAGGCCCTGAAACTTGGGTTACGTATTAGTAAAAGTTATGAAAAGGCTTGTAAAACTAATAAAAATTATGATATATTAGTGAAATATACCACAAGTACACCAGAACTGTCCTGGTGGTTGTGAAAAGCGGCTGGCTTAGTTTTCCAGCCAAACATTGGAAAGAAAAGGAAAGGCAAATATGCTAAAGCGCCCCAAAACACTCCGGGTGGGAATTTTTCCTGTGCTTTGGATCTCGATTGCGGTAATTGTTGCTTTGGGTGTGATTGGTGGGTTGTTGGCTACCCAGGCTGCTGTTGCGAGAACGCAGATCGATGATCAAGTTACCGGAAATTTGCCCCCCATATCCCGAAATCCTGCTCAAGAATCCATCGACAAAGAAGCCTGTCTCGTCTGTCATCAGGTTGAAGGTATGGTGCTGCCGCTTGCGAATGGTGAAGAGCTCTACCTGACCATTGATCCTGAAGGGTTTGCCAGTTCAATTCACGGGCAGATGGGTTTCGACTGTGTCACCTGCCACACCAATATCACCGGCTATCCCCATCCAGAGCTCAGTGCAGTAGACCGGCGGGCGGTCAGCGTGCTGCTGACCCAGGCCTGCACCAACTGTCATGTTGAACCTGCGGCTGAGTATGCCAAAGGACAACACGCCCAAAAATTTGCCCAGGGTGACCTAAATACGGCCTTGTGCACAGATTGCCATACGGCTCACACGGTAAAGGATATCCGCGGGTCTAAAGTGGAGATCGCCAGAGTCTGCGAGAACTGCCATTCAGATATCTATGATATCTATAAAGGCAGCGTGCACGGTGCCGCCCTGTTGGAAGAGGATAATTACGACGTGCCGACCTGCTCCGACTGTCACGAGAACCATGATAACACCGGACCGGATGATCCCGGCTATGTGCTCTTCTCGCCGCAGATTTGTGCGGAATGTCATGCAGATGAAGAACTGATGGCCAAATACGGTATCCGGACGGATGTTTTTGAAACCTATGTGGCCGATTTCCACGGCACCACTGTCACCATCTTTGAGCAGGTGGCTCCCGACCAGGAGACCAATAAACCGGTCTGCTTCGACTGCCATGGTGTGCACAATATCCGCTCGCCCGAAGATGAAACCAGCTCGGTGATGAAAGCAAACCTGATCATCACCTGCCAGCGCTGCCACCCCGATGCCAACCCCGATTTTGACGATTCCTGGCTGGCGCATTACAGCCCTGACCTGGAGAGAGCCCCGATTGTTTATCTGGTCAATGTCTTTTACATGGTGGTCATTCCTGCCACGGTGGGGGGGATGCTTTTCTTTATCACCACCGATATTTTCAAAACCCTTGCGAAGAAGCGCAAAGCCAAGAAAGCTGGTGCTGCTAAGAGCACTTCAGGAGAAGGAGGTTCTTCCGATGAGTAAGCAAGATAAAAAATTCCTCCGTTTTTCAGGCTTCCGTCGTTTCCAGCACTGGATCAATACAATTTCCTTCCTCACTTTGGGGTTTACCGGGCTGATCCAAAAATACAACCAGGCCCCCATTTCGCTGTTCTTCCTGGATCAGTTGGGTGGAGTGGAGACTGTGCGGATCATTCACCGGGTGAGTGCGGTAATCCTGGTGCTGATCACGATCGTTCATTTTGGGGATGCCTTTTATTCCTGGTATGTCAAACGCAAACCGCTCTCCATGCTGCCCGGAAAAGAGGATCTGACCAATGCCTGGGGCCTGCTGCTGTATAACCTCGGCATCCGCAAAGATAAACCCAAGCAGGGCTTCTATACCTTTGAGGAGAAATTTGAATATTGGGCTCTGATCTGGGGGACGGTCTTGATGACTGCCACGGGCTTCATCCTGTGGAACCCGGTGCTGGCAAACCAGATTTTGCCAGGTGCCTGGATCCCGGCGGCTAAGGCTGCCCATGGGTTAGAAGCGGTGCTGGCGGTTTCGGCGATCCTCATCTGGCACATGTACCACGTTTTTATCAAGCATTTCAATAAGAGCATGTACACCGGCTTTATGAGCCAGGAGGAAATGGAGCATCACCATCCAAAGACCCTGGAAGAACCGCCTTATCGCCCGCCCGCAAAAGACGATCAGCGATATCAGGAACGCAAGCGCACTTTCTTCACTGTCTATGGGATTGTTGCCGTGCTTCTGCTGGTAGCCCTGGTCTGGTTGGTAACGGTCGAGACCACAGCCCTGGCAACCCGCCCACCGGTCGATGACCTGAAAGATTTGGTGGCCTATGCGCCGCTGCAAGCCACAAAGATACCGGAGTATTCACCCGACGCTGTGGCTGATCTGGGCGATACCTGGTACGATGGCATCGGTACGTTCATCAATGATTCGTGCGGATTCTGTCACAAGGCTGAAGGCGGGTTGGGCGAGCTCAACCTGACAACCTACGAAGGTGCCCTGGCTGGCGGTCTCAGCGGCCCGGCTGTAAAGCCAGGGGCTTCTGGCGTCAGCCCATTGATCATCTGGCCGCAGCGAGAGGACCATCCTGTTCATCTGGATCAGGACCAGCTTGCTGCTTTACGCATCTGGATTGACAATGGTGCCCTGCCTGGAGAAATGAAAGCGACGCCTCCCCCACAACCCACGGCCACCTCAGCCCCATCCTCGGAAGTAACCGCCGAGAATGTCACGTACGCCAATACCTTCCAGGAGCTGTTCAGCAGTTCATGCGGATTCTGTCACGGCACTTCTGGCGGTTTGGATGTATCCACCTACGAGAGCCTGGTTGCCGGGGGTGATTCAGGGCCGGGGATAGTGCCCGGTGACCCTGACGCCAGCGTGGTCTACCAGCTCCAGGCTGCTGGTGAAAATCATTTCGGCCAGTTTAGCGAAGAGCAGCTCACGCTGCTGAAGGAATGGATTTTAGCTGGCGCGCCCGAGGATTAACCGATTTTTTAATACCGAATGTTTTGCCAAAATCTGAGGGAGGTACAACTTGCGTACCTCCCTCTTCAATTGGGATATGTAGATGATTCTGCCAAAAATTGCAAGGATTAGGAATGCTAATAAGTTCGTGAAAGTTTTCCTTATCTATAGTATAATGTTTTCCTGTATCTAAAAAATTTGAGGAGAAGTCCAGTGCAGAAAATTAAACATACCATTAAACGATTTTTCTTCCCGCCAGCAAAAACCCCTTTGGCTAAGCGTATCTTGCCTTATGCCGTTTTGGCTGTTCTATCATTAGCGTTATTGATTGGTGGGTCTTATGGTTGGGAATATTCTAACTCGGCTGTATTTTGTGGAACTTCCTGCCATACCATGCCACCACAGTATTCGGCTTATTTGGTTTCCCCACATGCCCGTGTACAGTGNNGACAGCTTGCAGCAAATTGTCCGGTATATGCAAAACGAAGAGAACACACCGCAGACTCTGTACCTGGTCATGAAGACAGGCGGAGGCACAGCGCGTGAAGGCTTAGGGTTTGGTATTCACTGGCACATCGAGAATAAGATCGATTATTATGCAACCGATAAGCTTGAGCAGGATATTCCCTATGTGCGGGTGACTGATTTTGATGGCAAGCAAACCGAGTATGTGGATGTTTCCTCGGATATTGATCCATCCCAGATCGATGAAAACGACCTGGTACGCATGGACTGCATTACCTGTCACAACCGGGTCACCCACCGCATTCCTGAACCGGACGTTGCAGTAAGCCTGGCAGTTTCGAAAGGCCTGATTTCAAGAGAACTGCCGTATGTTGTGCGTGAGAGTATAGCCTTACTGCGAGGAGACTACCCGGACCAGGCTGTGGCCCTTGATGCCATGAACGGGTTGGCGGATTTTTACAATAGCAATTACCCGGAACTATCTTCCGAGAAATCTGAGCAGATCTACCAGGCTATAGCCACCCTGCAGGAGATCTACGGCGAAAGTGTCTTCCCGGAACAGGAAATTGACTGGGACTCGCACCCCGATAACCTCGGTCACAAGAATGATCCTGGGTGCTTCCGCTGCCACGATGGTAAACACCTCACTCAGGAAGGTGAAGCAGTCCGGCTGGAATGTAATATCTGCCATTCGGTACCGGTCTTGAGCGCTGAAACCCAGCTGACCACAGACATCGAGATCGTCAGCGGTCCAGAACCAGTCTCGCACACCCTGACCACCTGGATGGCACTGCATGGCCGGGTCAAAGATAATGGCTGTAAAGCCTGTCACTC
>DNGN01000306.1 GCA_003486225.1 Chloroflexota bacterium | reverse complement strand
CAGTAAAACGCGCCCGCCATATGGCATTGCTGCAATTTGCCGGAGAATCATTGAACTAACCATCCAATTTTTGGAGTACAGGGCATAGGGTTATTTCAAACCTTATGCCCTGTATTTGTGAGGAATCAAAATGTTCAGAAGAAAAAAGAAAAAACAACAATCCCTGGGCAGAGTTGGACGAGTTGAACAAGAACAACGCTACAACAAGATCATCCAGGTCACGACCTTCTCCGTCGTCGCGATTGTGCTTGCCATCACCCTGGGAGGCATTATCGTCAACACGCTCATCATTCCCTCCTCCACCATCGTCAATATTGATGGATATGAGATCAAAACCACTGATTTTCAGAGCCGGGTCTCCTTCGAGCGCTACAACCAGGTTCAAACCTATAACCTCTACCAGAATTACCTCTCATTTACCCAGGATCCGAATTCCCAACAGCAAATCTTTTCTCTGATGCAGTCGATCGAGAACGAACTGGTTAAAGAGACCATCGGTGAGCGGGTGATGAACCAGATGATCGATGAATATTTCCTCCTGGAAGAGGCCAAAGCCCGCGGCATCACGATTTCGGATCAGGAAGTAGATGATTATTTTAATAGCTACTTCAGCTATTCGCCGGACGGAGTGCTGAAAGACCCCTCCCCAACCGCCCGCCCTACCGCCACGTTATCAGAAACCCAACTGGCCCTCATCACACCCACACCCCAGCCGACTCCGGCAGAAGGTGAAGCCCCCGCACCCGCCCCAGATACCGCAGCCCCTGCTCCTACTTCCGTAACTGAAGAGGAATTCAAGACCCAGACAGCAGAATACTTCGATCGCCTCAAAGAATACAAAATTGATGAGGCTTTCTTCCGCAATCTGATCTACATCCAGCTGGTGCGCGAAAAGCTCAACGAAGAACTGGCCATCGGCATCCTGCCCCCAGAACAGGAAAGGGTTTGGGCCCGTCATATCCTGATCCAGCCGGACAGTGAAGCTGAGGATGAAGAAGCTGCCAAAGCAGAAGCCCAGGCTACTGCCCAGGACCTGTACGACCAGCTGATCGCCGGTGAAGCAGACTTTGGCGACCTGGCCGCTGAATACAACCCGGATTCCACCAGTGCCACCGGCGGAGACCTTGGTTGGTTCTCACGTGGCCAGATGGTGGGACCTTTCGAGGAAGCCGCATTCGCCGGTGAGGTTGGAGATATCGTTGGTCCGGTGGAAACCCAGTTCGGCTACCACCTGATCCAGATTATTGGCAAAGATACGCAGATTGACCAGGCATTGTATGACAACCTGATTGCCGCTGCCCTGGCAGACCTGCTCAATGAGTATAAAGAGAATACCGACATCCAATTTGCAGACAATTGGATCAGCCGCACCCCCGTCAAGCCGAANNCCCCGGCGAGTTGAAAGACACTCCTCAAAGCCCATTAAAATAAAAGATCAGGCACAGGGTACCTGATCTTATTCTCCGGGATGCGGGTGTGATGATTATTTTTCACCCGGGATGATGATCCACAACAGGGTGTAGATCAGTAACCCCGGAACTCCCCCGGGCAGGAAGGCAATAAACAGGGCCAGGCGAAACCAAAATGCGCTGATCCCAAAAAATTCAGCCAACCCACCGGCGACACCTGCGATCACCCGGTTATTTTTTGAGCGCCGTAAAACGCGTGCTGTTTGATGTGTCATTTTTTCAACCTCCAAATCTTCCATCCAAAGGATATTGTTATCATACTTCACAACACTATACGAAAAACAAGGCTCCGGGTTGCATAATCGAGATCCGGGCAAACGCAGGCGCAAAAAAACGGGCATACCTGTCAGCATGCCCGTTCTGCCAATGCTTGTTAAGCCGTGTGTGGACTAATTGGAGGAGTAACGCTCGTCAACCTCTTCCAGCTTGAGGCTGATGGTCTGGCTGGTGGTATCGCGCCCCATGGTAATGCCGTAGATCACATCTGCAGCCTGAACGGTATGGCGGTTGTGCGTGATGACCACAAACTGGGTATCGGTGCTGAGTTCTTCCAGCACCTGGCGGAAGCGCCCGACATTGGCTTCATCGAGCATGGCGTCCACCTCATCCATCACACAGAATGGTGTCGGGGATGCTTTGATCAGGGCGAAAACAAGGGCAGCAGCGGTCAGGGAGCGCTCGCCGCCGGAAAGCAGGGCCAGTTCCTGGGTGCGTTTACCCGGCAGACGGGCTTCGATATCAATGCCCATCGTGTCCAGGTCTTCCCCTTCGGTCAGCACCAGGCGTGCCGAACCACCCGCAAACAGGCGGGTGAAGACCTCTTTAAACTCTTTAGCCACCACCTCAAAGGTTGCCCGGAAATCCCGCTCCATCAGCTCATCCAGTTCGGTTATCACCTCACGGATATCATGTTCGGCATGGCGCAGGTCTTCGACCTGCTTGGTGAGGAAATCATGCCGCTCGTTGACTTCACGGTATTCGCGCTGAGCATCCGGGTTGACTGCCCCCAGCCGGCGCAGCTGCAAGCGCTGCTGCTTGAGGATCTCTTCCAGGTCTTCCGAGATCTCATCTACCACCGGCAGGTGCTGCACAACATCCCCGAAGGGCAGCGGAGAAGGTCCGGGCACATCGCTGGTATATTCAAACTCTACCAGGCCAAAGTCGGTCTCAATCCGCTGGCGCAGGGTATCCATGGCTTCCTGCCGCCGGGCCAGGGTGATCTGGGCTTGAGTGTAATAGCGTTCTGCCAGGTTGGTCTTTTTACGNNTCAGCTTCCGCGGGCTCGATCAGCAGGTTTAATTTCTGGATCTCTTCGCCGATGCCACCCTCTGAGGAGCGCATTTGGTCCACCTTATAATCTAGTTCTACCAGTTGGGCCTTGATCTCACCAGTGCGGGCGAGCTGTTCTTCTAAACGGGCTTGCTGCTGCTTCCAGAGCCGTTCCTGCTCCTGGAAAACCTGCAAAGCATTATTAAGCCCCTGCTGGCCGATAGAGACCTGCGCTTCCCAGTANNGCTTCGGCTTCTTTCAGCGCGGCAGCGGTTTCTGCTGTTTGGGTATCCAGGCCATCAAGATTATGCTGAGCCTGAGAAATCTCGCGGCGGATATTGTCCTGCTGGCGTTCCAGCCAGGTGAACTGGTTTTCTGCCTGATCAGCATCCAGGCTGATCTGCCGGAAGCGGGCTTCAGCCTCGCGCACAACCTGTTCAGCTTGCTTGCTGGCGGCCGAAACCCCCAATAAGCGTTGTGCCAGCTGATCCTCATCCTTGGCGAGGCCTTCGAGTTGTGTTTGGAAGGCCTTCAGCTGTGCCTCAAGTTCGCCAACCCGGTCTTCCAGGCTTTTGCGCTGGCGGGGGCGGCTGAGTGTGGCGGCGCGCTTCCCGGCATCGACCAGGATTGCCCCGCTGCCGTAAAAAACTTCCCCTTTCAGGGTGACTGCCCGGACGTGGTTCTCTTTCCCGCGCAGCACCTGGCGGGCTGACTGCCTGTCCTGCACGATCAGCACCTGGCCCAGCAGGAGATCGACCGCCGGTCGCAGTTGGGCAGAAGCCTCCACCAGATCTGCAGCCACCCCCAGGCATCCTGGGGTCTGGGGGGCGGTAATGGCTTTCAGCGGGGAAAGTTCTGCCAGGGGCAGTAAGGCCGCCCGCGAGGGGTCACGGGAGAGCAGTTCCAGGGCTTGTTCGGAATCGATCGTGCTATCCAGCAGGATCGCATCCACGTAATCTCCCAGGGCGGCGGCCACGGCTACTTCAATATTTTCAGGTACCTGCAGCTGGCTTCCCAGCGCTTTGGCGGCCTGGTTCAGCTTTCCATCCCGGGCGGCCTGCAGCAACACCTTGGCTCCAGAAGCATAACCGGAAAGGGACGCTTCTGCCTCTTCCAACACCTTGTATTCGGCCTGGAAGCGAGCCAGTTCGGCCCGCATTTGGTTGGCTTTGGCCTGCACCTCGCTGCGCTTGGACTGTAAGGCATTGATCTCCTGCTGAGTCTGGTCCACCAATGCCTGCTGCTGAGCAAATTTATCCGCAGCTTGCGTTTTATCCATCTCAGCCTGACCGATGAGCGCTTGCATTTCTGAGCGGGTTTGCTTGGCCTTGGCCAGCTGCTCTTCCTGGGCTTTGAGCTCACCCTGCAAGCGCACGACCCGTGTTGAGAGTTCTTCACGGCGTGCCTCGATTTCTGCTTTCTTGCCCGTCAGCTGGTTGATCCGGCGGCGGGCTTGCTCGACAGCTTCTTCCTGGGTTTTTCTTTCCTGCTTTTTCTGCTCAAGCTCCTGGCGTGCGGCGCTGAGTTCTCCCTGGGCCATATCGGCTGTCTGCCGGGCTTCATCCACGCGGCGCTGGAATTCTTCCAGGCGGGCTTGCTGGCGGGTGCTTTCTTCTTCCAGCCGGTTAATCTCTTCTTTGGCACGCACTTCACGCTCCATCAGAGCCCGCCGGCGCTCACCGCTGACTGCCAGATCTCGGCTGGTTTCTTCACGCTGGGCATGGATCTGGGAAAGCTGGCGATGCCAGGAGTTTAGCTGGCTGCGTAAATTGTTGATGCGGTCACGCATCTCTGCCAGGGACTGCTCTGCCGTCATCTGGACATCTTTTACCGCTTGCAGGTTTTTCTCGTGCTGGCTGACTTCCTTTTTAATTTGCTGCAGCTCCTGCTGGGCCTGATGCCAGTGGTAGCCATACCATTCGCGCAGCACCTCTTGCAGGTCAGCACGCACCTGTTCATATTCCTCCGCCCGGCGCGCTTGTCGGCGCAGGCTGCGCAGGCGTGGGGATAGTTCAGACAAAATGTCTTCCACCCGTTCCAGGTTGCGTTTGGTGGTATCCAGGCGGCGAAGCGCCTGTTCCTTGCGAGAGCGGTACAAGCCGATCCCGGCGGCTTCTTCGAATAAGCGGCGGCGTTCTTCTGCTTTCAGGGTTAGGGCNNTATTCGTTTTGGCCGTCTCGGTAGGCCCGGCGGGTGATCGAAACCTCCGAAAAATCAATCGGCAGCCAGCCGTCGCTGTTGTCGAAGGTGACGGTCGCTGAAGCCATCCCTGCACGCGGCCGGGTCTGGGAGCCAGAAAAGATCATATCATCTGTCTTGCGGCCGCGCAGCAAGCGGAAGCTTTGCTCACCCAGCACCCAGCGCAATGAGTCGGCGATATTCGATTTTCCTGAGCCGTTCGGCCCGACAATCACAGTGATATCACCAGAAAACTCAAAATTGGCCTTGCTGGCGAAGGTCTTGTATCCAATCAATTCCAAAGATTTAAGGCGATTCGTCATTTATGCAGAACCCCTAACTGTAAGCGAGATTTTTCAGTGCATCTTGAGCGGCTGACATACTGGCTTCATGTTTGCTGGAGCCAACCCCGCTTCCCAGCAGCTCGCCATTGGCGAATACCTCGACTTTAAAAGTCTTGGCATGATCCGGGCCATTTTCAGCTACAACCTTATAACTGGGGGCTGGTTTGCCTTCTGCCTGCACAATCTCCTGCAGCAGGCTCTTGGGGTCTTTGTCGCGCTGTTCCTGGAGGATTTCAACCACCGCGGTATCGAGCAATGGGGCCACAAAATTTTCAACAGCACCCATGCCAGAATCGAGACAAACTGCTCCCACCAGGGCTTCAAATGCGCCGCACAACATGGCCTTTCGCTTCCGGCCGCCGTTGTCTTCTTCCCCACGCCCCAGACGCAGGGCGCGGCCGATCCCGATCTGGTTGCCAAAATGCGCCAGCTGTTCTGTCTTGACCAATGCGGCCCGTAAGCGGGTCAGGTCCCCTTCCGCCATCTCCGGGAAATGGTGATACAGCCAGGCCCCAACGACGTAATCCAATACCGCATCGCCCAAAAACTCAAGCCGCTCGTTGTCTTCAAGCGCTTCAGGGTTCTCGTTGAGAAAAGAACGGTGGGTCAGGGCTCGGTTGAGCAGCAGAACATCATTAATCGGCAGAGCAATGCGCTCAGCAAATTCTTGGGGCGTTTCGACCCCAAAATCTCCCTTTGGGTTCATCTGTTTCCTCCGAACTCAGGGAGCGCTAACCACCCCACATTTGCCGGGTAGTTTGCGGCCCATAAGTTCTATACAATGTTGGTTTGGGATTCAAAATGGAAAGCTAGGATTCCATTTCAATCAATCCGAAGTTCAAACAAATTATATCACCAGGTTGAAATATGTAAAACCATCTGCTGGTCTGCCAGGCGCCGCCAATGCTGGGTCAGGCTTTCAGACCGTGCCCACTGATCACAGCCACCACCGGGTCTCTTAAGACTGCCTCTAATTGGATAAAAGCCTGCCAAACCACAGCAGAGGTGGGTTCCGCGTAGATTCCCTGGCGGGACAGGGCCTGCCAGCCAGCAAGGATCTCGGATTCCTCAACCGTGGTNNATCCCTTCTGCGATGGTGGTGCCGGGAACAAAATCCGCCTGGTTGGCCGCGGCCCACAAAGGGGCATTCTTCCGGGCCTGGACACCGATGAACTCCGGCAGCTGATTGATCTCTCCGGCTGCCTGCAAGGCCTGGAAACCCAATACGATTCCCAAGAGCAGCCCGCCGTGGCCTGCCGGAGCCAGCACAGCCCCGGGTATGGTGCCCAGATCTTCCAGCAGTTCGTAGGCAATCGTAGCGACCCCGGTTAACCCTTGGGGCAGAAGGGCATGGCTGGCGTACACAGCGCCCTGGTGTACTGCCTGCAGCACGGCATCTGCCGCGGCCTGGCGCGGACCGGGAACTGCCACCACTTCTGCGCCGTAGCGCTCGATCTGCAAGCGCTTAGGGCCCGAGGCTGATTCGGGAACATACACCCGGGCCTTAATCCCGGCACGGGCGGCATAGGCGGCAAAGGCCGCGCCAGCATTGCCCGAGGAATCTTCAACGGCTGAACGGATCCCGCCCCCCGCCAAAGCGCTGACCATGACTGCGGCCAGGCGGTCTTTGTAGGAACCGCTGGGGTTGCAGGATTCCAGCTTAAGGGCCAGATCCCGCCCCATTACCTGCAGGGCTACCAGGGGGGTATTGCCCTCACCGAGAGAAAGCACCGGTGAGGCCTCCGCCAGCCCGAAGCTGTGCCGGTAGCGCCAAATACCTGGTGCGCCGGGTACGTTGTCAGCTTGCTGATAAGAGATACCGTCTGGCAGTCCAAAGATGCCCCCGCAGTGCTGACAGCGATGCACTTCCACAGAAGGCACAGGTTGTCCGCAATCCAGACAGGCGAATACAGTCATGCCGGTCACTCTCCCGGCTTGGGGCGGTAATCCCCTTCTACCCATTCCTGGCCGCTGGGGGTGATTTCTTTCTTCCATACCGGCACAATCTGTTTGAGGCGGTCTATGCCGTAGCGGGCGGCCTCAAACACCCCAGTGTCCCGATGGCCTGCCGTGCATGCGATCATCACAGTTGGGGTGCCGGGGTACAGGCGGCCAATCCGCTGTACGATCGCCACACCCTCCACCGTGGGCCACTTCGCCCGAATTTCATCCGCAACCTGCTGCATCTTCTCCTCAGCCATCTGGCTGTAGGATTCATATTCCAGATACTCTGTTTGGTGGGGGTCATGGCGCGTTGTAACCGCCCGCACCATACCGGTAAAGAAGCAGGCTGCGCCGGTGCTCGGCAAGGTGATCGATTCAAGGAGTTGGTTCAGGTCGATCTCATCCTCGGTGATGGAAAAGATCGTCGGCGGAGTACTGCCCCCGCTGACCGGTGGGAACCAGGCAACTTCTGAACCGTCGGGAATGACCTGATCGTCAAAGGCAAATTCTTTATTGATCGATGCCAGGGCATGGTTGGCAAGCGTTTCCAAACCCGGAAACTTTTCCGACAAGATGCCGCGCAGCCCGGCGATGGTGGTGCCTTCCGGAATTTCCATCTCTGTGCGGTTGGTCCCGGCTTTATCCCGAAAGGTGGCAAAAAACAAAACGCTGATCTTAATCATTGAGCACATCTCCGCTCTGGCCGCCGCGCTTTTCTACCAGGCGGATATTTTGGATCTTCATGGTCTTTTCGGCGGCTTTGGCCATATCATAAATGGTCAGGGCAGCCACTGAGACGGCTGTCAGGGCTTCCATTTCCACGCCTGTCTGGCCTTTGGTACGTGCGGATGCAGTGATCCGCACGCCGGGCAGTTGATCGTCCAGTTCAAAATCAATCGCCAGATGAGTCAGGGGCAGCGGGTGGCAGAATGGGATCAGGTCTGCGGTGCGCTTCGCGCCTGCAATGCCGGCAACCTGTGCCACGGTCAGCACATCACCCTTTTTAATTGCTCCCTGGCGGATCAAATTCAAGGTATCCAGACGCATTACCACCTCACCCCTGGCAAGCGCCATGCGCTCGGTTTCCGGTTTATCCCCGACATCCACCATACGGGCTTTACCGGATTCATCGACATGGGTTAATTTAGGTTTGCTCATACCAGAATTATACTTTAATCCTCCGCCGATCTGTACGCTGCCGTGTTAGCGGTACTGCCTGGAAAGCTGGTCCAAGCGGTCCATTTCTTCATCGGTCAGACGGAAAGACATCACAGCCGCAGCGTCACGGGCATGCTCCACTTTGCTGGCCCCCGGGATAGCCACGATGGTTTCGCCGTGAAAATAGATCACCCAGTTGATCGCCACCTGCGCAATGGTCACCCCATGCCGCTTGGCCATCTCGTCCATCGCATCGATCAGAGGCTGAGTTTTTTTCAGCTGGCGGCTCAGATTGAGACGCCGGGCGATCGGGGTATTCCGCAAGACCTCTGGCTGCAGGTGGAACTTCCCCGAGAGCAGACCAGACGCCAATGGAGACCAGGCAATGATTGACACGCCCAGATCTTTGGCCGCCTGCAGGATTCCGTTGGTCTCAATCTTGCGATGGATCAGGCTGAACTGCACCTGGTTGGAAGCCAGGCCAAGCCCCCGCCGTACCAGGGTGGTATGGGCCCGTTGGGTATACTCAGCGCTAAAATTGCTCACCCCCACAGCCCGGATCTTGCCTTGCTCCACCAGGTCGGCCATGACCTCCATTTCAGCTTCTGGCGAAGAGAATGAAAACGGCCAGTGCACCTGGAACAGGTCAATGGTGTAACCTGCCAGGTTCTGCTGCCGGGTGCCAATACTCTGATACATGTTTTTTGCTGTGCGGGGTGTCGGCCACCATTTGGTGGCGATCAGCACATCCTGATCTTGAACCGCATTGTTGACCAGCGCGTCCCGCAGACTGCGTTCAGACCGGCCCATACCGTAATATTCCGCCGTATCGAACCAGTTTACCCCGCCATCCAGGGCGGTTTTCACGATCAGGTCTTTCTCCTGCTGCGAGGTTTTGGAGAACATGAAGTTGAACATACCTCCTCCCCCGGCAAACTGCATCACACCAATGCCTGCCGGGGAGACTTGCAAAGTTGAGTTGCCAAGTTTTCGTCTTTCTGCAATCGTTGTGGTCATAAATGTCTCCTGTCTTATTGAAATCTTCATTCAAATGATGCGTGCTGTTCAGTCTTTACAGGGCGCAGCGCTACCAGGGTCATCATTTCTCCCATGGCGCGGTAGTCCTCGTCAGTACCATCCACCTCGAAGCCCAATAAACCTGCCATTTTCGCTTCGCCTGGATATTTCCTGGAAAACTCCAGCATTACCTCCCCGGCAGATTGCGGGTCGAGCTGCCGGGCAGTCACATCCAGCGTTCGGCGTCCGACCTGGATACTGGCCTCAGGTTGGGCAAGCAGATTCTGGTACCAGTCCGATTTTTGTCCAAAGCCGACCGCCACCACATACGTATCGGTTTGCAGGTCGTGCTGGACAACTTCCAGCATAGCCTGACGGGCCAGACCGCTCTTGCGCCCGGTGTGGTTGAGCAGTAAAAATCGCTCCCCCAGCACCCCGCCAAGGCCAACCCGGTAAAGCCAGATCGGCAGACGGTAGAATAGTCGGGCCAGGCCTTTGGGCGGGGAAAGCTGCTTGACTTGCTTTGCCATCGAACCTCAACCTCCTGACCCTGACTGAACAGGACGTTCGAAAACCTGCCAGCGCTTGTATTCCACAGCCCCCATACTGGCTGCCAATTGGGGGGTGTCCGGGTTATCCTCCGAGGTGATCGACAAATCTGCCCACTGATACCCCTTGGCCCTCGCCCGCCTGGCAAGTTCGTCAAAAAGCAGTACCGCTGCTCCACGTTTCTGATATTCTGGCAGCACCAGCACACTCTTGACCGTCAGACTCTTTGGCTGCCTGCGCATGCCTGCAAGCAGGCGCAGGTAGTCCCAGGGATAGCGCAATCCGTTGACCTCGATGAACACCTCGTTGAGATTGGGCACGCCAGGAAACCATCCCACCGTCCTGCCGTCCACCTCTGCAAACAAGATCAGTTCAGGATCGGCAATCGCCCTGAATGGCTCAACCATGGATTCCAGCTGGTCACGATGCCAGGGAATCCCATCCTCAACCCACGCCAAAGCTTCTTTCAGCAGCAGGTGGACGCGGTCGATTTCTGCCTGCCAATCGTCCCAATTCACCTGGCGGATTTTAATTTGCCCTTTCTGCCGGAGGTGATCGGCGATCCTGGAGAGCCTTGCCAGTTGGGGCGTAAGGCGCAGATCGATGGCAAAGGCCAGGTTGGCTGCCCGGGCTGGAACAAAACCGGCTTGCTGCATAAAAGGCAGGTAATAAGCCGGAGAATGCCCGCACATCAGGGCCGGTGGTCGGTCTCGCCCGGCCACCAGGACCCCGTAGCTGTCCTCATAATCCAGGTGGAACGGTCCCAGCAGGGTATCCAGCCCGCGTGCCTGCGCCCACTGGTCCAGATGATGGATGATGGCGGCAAAAACCTGGTAGTCTTCCACAACCTCCAGGAAGCCAAACACACAATCATTGCGGGCGCGAGCCTGATTGGTATAGCGATCTTCAGCCGCACAAACTGTCCCGACTAGCCGGCCGGCCTTCCAGACACTGAAAAACTCAGCCTCACCGCGTTTAAAAAATGCCCCGGTCTGCGGATCGATGATCTTCATTTTCTCCGGGATCAGCGGGGGCACCCACAGCGGGTCGTTCTGATATACCTTCCAGGGAAAGGTGAGGAACTGGCGGCGCTCACGCCGATTGGTGATTTTGCGGAATTCGATCTGGCTCATGCTTATTTGTGCATCTCCCGGAGAGGACCAAATCAGCTGTACGTTGCAACCAACCGCACAAAGGGTCCTCGAAATATCCTTCAATATCAAAGCGCGCCTGATTCAGACCTGTGAAAAAAAAGACCCTTGGTGTGCTTAAAATAGAATATCACACTTCGGGTCTTTTAATTCAGGATTATCCTGCCAGCATCACATCTGGGTCGGTTCCGGGATCTTGATCGAGGTCCTGTTCTCAAACGCATTGATCGGGGGCAGGTTATTGAACAGTGTAATGACCTTCCACTTCAGCGGGTCGCCATAATATTTGAGAGCCAGCAGCCCCAGGTTATCATTTGGTTGCAGGACATGATCGACCACGCGCGTTCCCCAGGTGCCCATAAAACGCAGGAATACATCCGCAACCAGGCGTTCAGCGAGTTCGGTTGCTGTCACATTCTGGTTGTTCATAAATGCCCAGGCCAGAATGCGGTTAATTTCTTCTTCTGTTACTTGCGGGACAACTTGTTGTTCCTGTTCTGGCATGATTTCAGTCGGAATCAAGCCGGCAAAATCGGGATTCCCCGGGAAGGTGTGGGCAGTGCCCCAGGCGGATGCAAACTGGGCATAGGTCATTTTCTTATTGTGCCCTTGTTCACGTTGCGCACCACGCCACAACGGGTCATTGATGAAAACATCGTCGCCATCATACCCGGAGACCACCACAAAATGGGCACTCGAGAAGGTACTCTGGGTGGGTACCCCGGAACCAGGCTTCGACCATGCGCCATAATTGACCAAGGCGATCAAGGGCTTGTTTTGATCAATGGAAGATTTCAAGAATTTCTGGCTGCCTATGTTGAAACGCCTTAGTTTGAGGTTAAACTTACCAGCCGCATTGATCAGGTTCTGCCTGGACAGGAATTCATTCTTCGATTTGCCGGTCGTGATAAAGATATCGTCGATTTTGACCGTTTGGCCAAAGCCTTCCAGCAGCATGGCGACACAGGCAGCCCCACAATCTGTGGAAGCAAACTGGGCATCAATATCGCTCTGTGATCGATACGGGACATTTAAATTTTTACCCATCGGTATCTCCTAAGTTTAGTGGATATGGTTAATATCTTCATTATATAGAAGAAANNACAGGCAATCCTCAGGTATAATTAATGGCTGTGAATGAAAGACTAGAGAAATGGAAATCCGGCCTGGCCCGGACACGCAATACCACCTTTGGCAGAATTGCCAGCGTGCTTGGAATGAGCGACCTGGATGAAGACACCTGGGAAGATCTCGAAGCCATGCTGATCCAGGCCGACCTGGGTGTGGAGACCACGCAG
>DNGN01000322.1 GCA_003486225.1 Chloroflexota bacterium | reverse complement strand
ATGGCAGGAACGGTGCTGTACAGGCTGTTCCAGTCGCTCATCACAAAGCCTTCAAAGCCCCAATCCTCGCGCAAGATCTCGGTGAGCAGATGGCGGTTCTGGCTGGCGTAAACCCCGTTGACGGGATTATAAGAACTCATCACCCCCCAGGTACCGCCCTCCTGCACGGCCATGCGGAATGCGGGCAGGTAAATTTCCTGCAGGGTTCTTTCGGAGAGAACCGAATCCGTTTTATGCCGGTCATATTCTGAATTATTAACCGCGAAGTGTTTGACAGTCGTCAGGACTCCTTTACGCTGGGCACCACGGATATAAGCCGATGCCATCTTTCCTGCCAGGTAAGGATCTTCGCCCATATATTCAAAATTCCTGCCGCAGGTTGGTACGCGGTAAATATTGACGCCCGGCCCCAATAATATCGAGACCCCTTTGGCCCTGAACTGCTCGGCAATGGCTGAGGCCAATTTTTCTACCAGCACTGGATCCCAGGTCGCCGCCATGGCCATACCTGCCAAAAAGGCAGTACCTCCAGGGAAACAGCGCATCCCGGAGGTCGCATCGCTGCACCAGACGCTGGGAAGGCCCAGTCGTGGGATCGGGTGGATACCCAGCTGCTTGTAGCCCCCTACAAAACGCACCTTCTCCTCCAGAGTCATCAAAGCAAGGATCTGCTCTGCCCGTTCCTGAGCAGGCAAATGCCGATCGTCCCGACCAGTAAACTCCGCATCCTCCACGGTCCGGTTGACCATGGTGTTGGACTCATGCGGAATCTTGAGCTGACCGGTCACGGCTTTATAGACCAGGTTTTTGGTTAGTTTTTCAAACATATTGATGATTGCCGAATTCGCTATAGGTACAGTTAACCATGGATAATTTTACTTCATCCAAGGTGAACCCGCATTCAAAATATGGCAAGTCCGAAGATCAGAGCATTCGCTCAAGGAGAAACTGAGGAGATTAATTTAATTACACCACCACCCAACATGCCAGTCAGGTGTAAAATCAAAAATGGCAAATGGCCGACCTCAAGCTGGTAATAATAATGCACATAGAAATATGGCAGCCAAGCGGCCATCCCAATAATTAGAAAAATATTGCTGGCCATTTTTATATTGGGGTTCTTGCCTGGGTTTCTCTCATCCCCGCCACTTAGCTTTCTCAAACGCACACCGCTGAGAACGAAGGTCAGGTGGATGGGTAAAAACAAGAATAAAGAAGGACGCTGCCCCAAAAGCAGCAAAACTCCGTATACTCCCCAAACCGAAACTCCCAACCCGATCAGTATTTTGCCCAGTTTTGCCCTGTTGATGTTCATGTGAAATCCTATTATTGGCTTCCTGCACAATTGACCACTGCGATTGGCCCGGTTGGTTTTGGAGTGCGCAGTAGTTTTTAAAATCGTGCGTTTGAAAACCGTGATGGTATCCTGCTATTTCCTAAAAACAGCCTCATTCTATTATAAATATTCGCGAACCCGGTGTAATTTTGCACAACTTTAGACCATAAAAGGGACACATGACTGCCTCAAATAGGACACATGTCCCCTTTGGGTTGATTTTCCAAATATTAGACCTAAATATATGCAAACCTTTATTGAAAAATCTCACAAAAGCCATACAATGGTGCCGAGGTACCAGAAGTTATGCAAAAAAAACAGATCGGAGTCCTGATCACGAATGTTGGCAGCCCAGATTCGCCGGAGGAGCAGGCCGTTCGGCGCTACCTGGCCGAATTCCTCGCAGACCCAAAGGTTATCGATTACCCGCGCTGGTTTTGGCTGCCACTGCTGAATCAGATCATTTTAAAATCGCGACCAGCCCGGTCAGCCAAACTTTACCAGAATATCTGGCAGCCTGCCGGATCTCCCCTGCTGCTGACGATGGACAAGATCGCCCAAAAGTTACAAGAAGCACTCAATCAATCTGCGCTGCAAGAGTACCATGTCGAAATTGGGATGCGATACGGNNGGGTCCTATCACGACAATCCGGCCTATATTGCGGCCCTGGCCAGCAGCATCGAGAACTCCTGGGACGCAAACGGAAAATCTGAGCGGCACCTGTTCTCTTTCCACGGGGTCCCTCAACGCTATCAAAAACTTGACGACTACCGAAACCAATGCCTGCAAACTGCATCTTTGGTCGCCCAAAAACTGGGCCTGGAGGTTCATGAATGGCAATCCGCTTTCCAATCCAGGTTTGGCCCTGAACCATGGCTGCAACCTTATACTGACGAGACCATCCAAAATTGGGGAAAAAGCGGCGTGCAAAGCATCAGCGTGCTGGCACCCGGATTTTCTGTGGATTGCCTGGAAACCACCGACGAGCTTGGCAGGGAAGCCCGGCACATTTTCGAATCAGCTGGAGGGAAACATTTCCACTATATTCCAGCGCTGAATGATACCGAAATGCAGATATCCTTATTGAGAGAGTTGATCCTCAAAACGATCTAAATGCCTCAAATAGTTGGGGGCAGCCAAATTCCGGTTTCTATCGATTGAAAATTTCCGATATAATTCTGGAACAAAGACCCACAAACAGTTCAACCCCGAAAGCTATGCTATGGCAAAAAAAACCATCTTAATCCTGTTCGCGCTGATCCTCCTTTTGCTCGCTTCGGCCTGCGGTGCAGACCAATCGCAAGAGGAGGCAGTCCAGGTTGTCGAGCAGTATTTCCAGGCCCTAATCGAGAAGAATGAATCCCTGCTGGTTTCCAGCGTATGTTCCNNGTGGCTGATCTGCGGTCACACGGACGAGAATTAGACAGCAGCATTTCCCCGCAACCTTCTATCCAAAACGCCCTTCAATATAATCCTTGGATTGCTGCATGCGCGGGTTGGTAAACATGAGATTCCCAGGCAAGTGCTCAATCAGTTGACCCTGTAAAATGAAGGCGCAGTAATCTGAGGTGCGCCCTGCTTGCTGGATCGAATGCGGCACAAGCACGATGGTATAGGTCTCTTTTAATTTTTCCAAAGAGTCTTCAACCTTGAGGGTGGAAATGGGATCCAACCCCGAGGTCGGTTCGTCCAGGAGGATCACTTCCGGCTCGGTTGCCAGGGCGCGCGCCAAACACAAGCGCTGTTTCTGCCCCCCAGAGAGGGCGTTGGCAGAATCATCCAAGCGGTCTTTGACCTCATCAAGTAGAGCGGCCTGCGTCAGGCAGCGTTCCACCGCATCCGCCATTTTAGATTTGCTTTTCTCTCCAGCTAATTCCAGGCCGTAGGTAATATTTTCCTGAATACTCATCGGCAGCACAACCGGCCTTGAGAACACCATGCCAATTTTCCTTCTCAATTCGATCACGTTCACACCGGGGGAAAGGATATCTACCCCATCAATCAACACCTGGCCGCTTTGCTCTTTTACATCGGCCAGGTCATTCAGCCGGTTCAGCGTCCTGAGCAGAGAGGATTTCCCGCCGCCCGCAGGACCGAGCAGGACATTGATTCGATGCTCAAAGATAGGCAAAGTGATATTTTTCAGCGATTCAACGCCATCTGAATATTGTAAAGATAAATCTTTGACTAAGATCTTGACCGGTCTATCAGTGTTCATATTACCACTCCCGTTTGGCTCTTGCGCGGTAGCGAATGATCGTTGCAATGAAGTTCATCGAGAGGGCAAACACCAACAGCACCAAGGCGGTCCCGAATTGGATTTTTATTGGCATACCCGGAACTTGTGTACTGATTACAAAAAGGTGGTACGGCAATGCCATGGTAGCATCAAATGGAGATGAGGGCAGACGCGGCAGGAAAAATGCTGCCACGGTGAACAGGATCGGTGCGGTTTCACCGGCAGCCCTTTCCAGCCCAAGAATAATGCCCGTAATAATTCCGGGCAAGGCCTGGGGAAGGACCACCCGGCGGATGGTTTGCCACTTGGTGCCGCCCAAAGAAACACTCACCACCCGGAACGACTGCGGCACCGCACGCAAGGCTTCCTCCGAGGTGCTGATGATGATCGGCAGGGTCATGATTGAAAGCGTCAGGGAGCCGGCCAAGATGCTGGTACCAAAATTGAGAAAAAGAACAAACAACCCCAGCCCAAACAAGCCATAGACTACAGAGGGAATTCCAGCCAGGTTGATGATCGCCACACGGATCAAGCGGGTGACATTGTTATCCGGGGCATATTCCGAGAGATAGATGGCCGCCCCGATCCCAAGCGGCACCGAGAAAATGGCTGTTCCAATTGTCAGATAAAAGGTACCGACGATGGCGGGTAATATGCCGCCCTCTTTCATTCCATCGCTGGGGAAGGCTGTAATAAATTCCCACGAAATGGCCGGCATACCTTGCCAAATGATATAGCCGATGATCAAGAAAATTGGGGTGATGGTAAGCACAGCCATGCCACCCAGCGTGATGATGCCCGCTTTTTCGGTTAGCTTTCTTTTCTGATAATTATTCGTGCTATTGGTCATGAGAGCAGTTTCTCCGAGCGTTTGGTATGCCGGTAAACATACGAAGATGCGATCACATTGACAATTAGGGAAATCATAAACAGGACAATGCCAATAAAGAAGAGCACATGGTAATGTGTACTGCCGCTGGCCACCTCACCCATTTCTGCTGCGATGGTGGCGGTCATGGTTCGAACCGGTGAAAAGAAGACCATCAGGCTGTTGGCCATCACGGGTGCATTCCCTGTGACCATCATAACGGTCATCGTCTCGCCAATCGAACGCGCTATGCCCAACATAACGGCTGTGATGACGCCGGATTTGGCCGCAGGTAAGGTCACGGTCCAGATGGTTTGCCATTTCGTTCCACCCAGTGCCAGAGCGCCGTCCCGGTATTCATTCGGTACGGCATCCAGGGCATCTTCGGCGACGGAGACGATGGTTGGAATGGCGATGGCCCCCAAAAGCATCGACCCGGTCAAAGCCGATAAGCCTGTCGGAAGGTTCAAGGATTCCCGCAAGAGCGAGGAGAGTACGATAATTCCCAGGAAGCCCAAGACGACTGAAGGCAGTCCGGCGAGAATTTCAATGATCGGTTTTAAAACTTCACGTGCCCAGCGCGGGGCAATCTCGGCGATGAAAATGGCAGTCCCGATGCCGAAGGGGACCGCAATCAGGGTCGCGCCGATGGTGACGACCACAGACCCGGTGATCAATGGCAGGATGCCATATAAATCTTCAATCGGNNCCAAGGTCGGTGACAATTTTCTGCGCTTCCTCTGAAAAAATCCAGGCCATATATTCGGCCAACGGCCCGGAAGGTTGTCCATTGGTGTACATGTATAGTTCACGGGCGATGGGGTACAAGCCAGAATTCACTGTTTCAGCAGAAGGGAAAATAAATTCCCCATCCTCTACTTCAG
>DNGN01000151.1 GCA_003486225.1 Chloroflexota bacterium | reverse complement strand
CTGGCTTTCTACAACTATCCCTACGCCTTCGGCCTATTGTTTGGTACGGGCTTGTATGCGATTTACCAGCAAAGAGGAGAGGGGTTTATACCGGATTATAAGGACTTGTTGGCCAGTACCGGGCTGGGAACCTCTGCAGACCTGGCCGCCCGTTTTGGGATTGATCTCCACCGTCTCGATTTTTGGCAGGCAAGTTTAAAGGTCATCGAAGAGCGCATCGAACGCTATCTTCTGCTGTAAGCCTGGAGCATTCCTTGCAATCTATAAAAGTGGCCACAAGGGGTGTGTTTAGCAATCCCTGGGATACCCGAATTGAAGTGTAGGCCGTAATTATGGTGAAAATTGGGTAATTGATAGGTTTTGAAAGTATTCCGATACTATAGTATCTAACAATGTGTGCGAATTGAAGCAAAAGCCAGAAAAAATCGGGTTACGCATCTATATGAAAGGCGAAACGAATGTCCAACAAAAAATCCACTTCCCGCCGCCCAGGGTTTTATAACCTTCCGGTCACGGAGCGAGCCGCCCAGTTAAATTCGGATGGTCTGCTGTCTGAAGAGGAGCTTGCCATGCTGACCGGGGCAGACGGCTTGACGCTTGAAAAGGCTGACCATATGATTGAAAATGTGGTCGGCGTGCACGGTTTGCCTGTGGGTATCGGGCTGAATTTTGTGGTTAATGGGCGCGAGGTGTTGGTGCCGATGGTGGTTGAAGAACCTTCTGTGGTGGCGGGGGCTTCTTTTATGGCAAAGCTTGTGCGCCAGGGCGGTGGCTTTAGCGCGACAACCAGCCCCCCCGAAATGATCGGGCAGATGCAGCTTTTGGACGTACCCGACCTAAAGGCAGCTGAACGGGCGATATTGGCGCAAAAGCAAGCCCTGCTGCAGGAGGCGGGGGAGATAGATCCGATCCTTAAAAAATTGGGCGGCGGTCCCCGGGACCTTGAAGTGCGGACAATCGAGACATCCGCAATCGGCCCTTTCCTGGTCATCCACCTGATCTATGATGTGCGGGATGCGATGGGGGCCAATGCGGTCAATACTGCCTGTGAGCGGCTTTCGCCCCAGGTGGAACAGTTGACGGGCGGCAGGGTGCACCTGAGGATCCTCTCTAACCTGGCCGACCGCCGATTGGCAAAGGCGGAATGCATGATCCCCCTGGAAGCCCTGGGGTTCGACGCTTTCACGCCCGCAGAAGTGCGGGATGGCATTATTGAGGCCTGGGCTTTTGCTGCCGCGGATCCCTATCGAGCGGCGACGCATAATAAGGGCATCATGAACGGCGTGGATGCGGTGGTCTTGGCCACGGGCAATGACTGGCGGGCGATCGAAGCTGGCGCCCATGCGTATGCTGTTAAAGATGGGCATTACACATCTCTCAGTACCTGGGGTAAGGACGCCCAGGGTAATTTAGTCGGTACTCTCGAAATGCCCATGGCAGTTGGCATCGTGGGCGGAGCCACCAAAGTTCACCCGAATGCCAAAGCCGCATTGAAGCTGATGGATGTACAAACTGCGGCTGAGTTGGCAGAAATAATCGTTTCTGTCGGGCTGGCACAAAACCTGGCTGCCCTCCGGGCACTGGCCACTGAGGGCATTCAGCGTGGGCATATGGGTTTACACGCCCGTCAGGTGGCCATCGCCGCTGGNNTAAAGGAAATGCAAGATGAGTGAACCAGTAAAACTCCTAAAACCTCAAAGACCGGTAGGTGTGGTGGGATATGGTGCTTACGTGCCGCGATACCGTTTGCCAGCCAAGGAAGTAGCCCGTATCTGGACAGATGGGCAAGGCGGTTTGCCCGTGGTGGAAAAATCGGTGCCCGGCCCGGATGAGGATGTGGTGACGATGTCGATCGAAGCGGCCCGCAATGCCCTGTTACGTGCGCAGATCAGGGCAGATCAGCTGAGGGCCGTTTGGGTGGGTTCTGAGTCGCATCCATATGCTGTCAAGCCAACCTCGACCATCGTCGCCGAGGCGATTGGGGCGGTGCCGAACACACAGGCGGCCGATTGGGAATTTGCGTGTAAAGCCGGTACGGAAGCCATGGTAGCTGCAATGGGTATGGTGGGGTCCGGAATGGCAGATTACGCGTTAGCCATCGGCATGGATACCGCTCAAGGTCGTCCGGGTGATCCCCTCGAATATACGGCCGCGGCAGGTGGCGCGGCGTATATCCTTGGCAAGGCCGAGGAATCCGTCGCAACCATTGAGGCTGCCTATTCCTTCGTCACCGATACGCCGGATTTCTTCCGCCGGGCAGACCAGAAATATCCCGAACACGGGCACCGTTTCACTGGAGAACCCGCGTATTTCAAGCACGTGACGGCTGCGGCTGAGGCGATGCTGGATGCCACGCAGACCTCTCCGCAAGATTATACCTACGCTGTTTTTCACCAGCCGAATGCCAAATTCCCTCAAACTGTGGGGAGTGCGCTTGGCTTTACTCCTGAACAGATTAAAACGGGTCTGCTCGTTCCCATGATTGGCAACACCTACTCGGGTGCCGCCATCATCGGCCTCACCGCCATCTTGGATGAGGCCAAACCTGGCGACCGTATCCTGATGGTTTCTTATGGTTCTGGGGCAGGTTCTGATGCGATGGTGATAGAAGTAAACGAATTGATCGAAGAGCGCAAAAAGCTGGCTATTTCCACCCTGGAGTATATCCAGCGGCGGACAGAAATTGATTATGCTGAATACGTGCGAATGCGCGGCAAGCTGACAATGAAGTAAGAGGAGCATAGAGACGATGCATGATGTTGTAATTGCAGGAATTGGTCAAACGGCGGTCGGTGAGCAGTGGGATATTTCGATCCGCGAATTGGGTTTCTTTGCCCTGGAAGCCGCGCGCAAGGATGCAGGCGGCCTGCTGCCGCAGGCACTCTATTTATCTAATATGCTTGCTCCTGCGCTGTCGCACCAGTCTCATTTGGCTACCTTGGTAGCCGACTTTGCAGGACTGCAGGGAATTGAAGCATTTACCGTGGAAGCAGCCGGGGCATCGGGTGGTGTAGCCCTGCGCCTCGCCTACCTGGCGGTTTCGTCCGGAGCGGTGGATACCGCGGTGGCTTTGGGGGTGGAAAAAATGAGCGACCAGACAGTCACGAATGTGAGTGCTGCGGAAGCCACCACCACCGATAGCGATTATGAAGCTGAACACGGACTAACCCCTTCTTCCCAGGCCGCTTTGCTTATGCGGCGGTACCTTCACGAGTTCCAATCCCCCGCTTATGCCTTTGGCGGTTTCCCCGTGGTGGCGCATGCCAATGGTGCTACCAATCCGAATGCCATGTTCCGGAAGGCGATAAAGCCAGAGCTCTACCAAAGGGCTGGTATGGTCAGCGATCCTTTGAATATGTTTGATGTTGCTCCCGGCGCGGATGGGGCTGCGGCGATCATCGTGACCCGGCCGGAGCTGCTTCCCAAGCAATTCGGTCATCCCTTGGTGCGGGTGAGCGGTTCAAGCGTGGTAATTGATACACTTGCCCTGCACGATCGGCCGGACCCGCTGGTGTTCAATGCCGCCCGCTTATCGGTGGAACGGGCCTGTAGCATGGCTGGCAGAATCCCGGCGGATATGGATTTATTTGAACTCTTTGATGCCTTTTCGGTATATGCGGCTTTGTCGCTGGAGGCTGCCGGATGGGCAGAACGCGGCCAGGGATGGAAAATGGCCCAGGATGGAAAACTGGCTTTAAATGGAGACCTCCCGATCTCGACGTTCGGCGGCTTGAAAGCCCGCGGAAACCCAGGTGGGGCGACGGGCATTTACCAGGCCGTGGAGGCAGTGATGCAGCTGCGTGGTGTGGCTGGGGAAAATCAGGTTCCTGGTGCGAAAGTTGCACTGATTCAAGCACTGGGTGGGCCGGCCTCCACGGCGGCAACCCATGTGTTGGAGGCTTTAGACTAGTATTTTTGGCCGGTGCTTGCCAAATTGATAGGCTTCAAAGGGAATTTGATAGGTTTTGATAGTTTGGATCGGCTACACTTGGAATAATTATAAAGGAGCAATTTATGGATATTCCTAGACATTGGAGACTGCGTAAACAACGCTACGGCCTGGTTGGTGAAGTGTGTGGGCATTGCGATGCCAAAGTGTTCCCCCCAAGGGATATTTGCCCTTCCTGTGGTGAAGAAGCCAAGACCTTGTATACCTTCAGCGGTAGAGGAGAAGTTTATTCCTATACCACGGTATTTGATGCCCCGGCTGGTTTCGAAGAATCAACCCCGTACACTGTAGCGATGATCCGGCTGGATGAAGGACCGCTGGTGACAGCCCAACTGACAGATCTTGAAAATAAGCAGATCGAGATCGGTATGCCGGTGGAGATGGTTACACGGAAGCTGAGATCGGCAACGGACGAGCGCGGCATGCTGGTATACGGGTATAAGTTCCGGCCCGTGATGCATTAGTCAAATCCTGACGTCAATTCAAGCGTCTTCCTCATTTGGAAGGCGCTTTTTGATTCATAGTATTTTTCCATTGAAGGGATCATCATCGTTTGCCTGTGTGCGATGGTTTCGGTCAGATGGATTGGGCATTGCTGATCAGGCTCTCCCTGGGGGTGTTTCGGAGCCCAGAGCAGGTCGGTGGCACTAACTCAACCGTTATTCATAAGCTTTCATAAACCCTGAGTTCTTTGCTTCTTGGATACAGACTTGGTATTGAACTTGCACATAACAAAATACGGAAAAATTGAAACCGAGTTTTGCTTGCGCCTGTGCATTGCTTATGCTAGTATCAGACAGATAGAGTTAACATTTGTAAATGTGTGTCAGGTAGAATCTGGAATTTACTGAATGGAGTTAAAAATGAGGAAAGAAAAACTAATTTTCCTTTATAGTTTGTTGATTGTCGTCAGCATGATTGCTTCTGCGTGCACGCAATCGGCATCTACAGGAACCGTTCCAACCCAGGAAGATGAAGATATCCAAACCATTTTGGATGCAATCGAAAATCAGCCCAAGGTGGAGATCACACCTACAGAAGGAACCGGTGGGGGCGACACTGGAACGACTACCGATGCTCAAGCTACGGTAGTCCCGTCTCCACAGCCTCTGTCACCTGAACCGTCCCCGACGCCTGAACCAACCAAAGTAGTTATCAGCGTAGACCTTACGGTTCCTGAAAAGTACACCCTCAAAAAAGGTGAATTTCCCTGGTGTCTGGCTCGCCGCTTCAACATCGACCCCACAGCCCTGATGAATGCCAATGGATTGGCGGGATCTTCTTACTCGCCCGGCTTGGTGCTCACCATTCCGAAAAGCGCCGCAGGGTTCCAGGGAGACCGTTCTTTGAAGAACCATCCCACCACCTATACGGTTGGCTCGGGAGACACTTTTTATTCTATTGCCTGTGAGTTTGGAGATGTTTGGCCTGAGCAAATTGCCGCCCAGAATGGTATGGCTCTGGATGATGCGCTGCCTGCAGGCACCACATTAGATATTCCGTAAAACAATCATTATCGTGAAAAAACGAAGGCTGCTTGCAGCCTTCGTTTCAATTAACCAAGTTTTAGGAAAGATGCANNGTTTTTTCAGGCAAAATGATGAAAATTTGGCAGGACCAGGTGCAATATCCCGATGGCAGGCAGGTGACGATTGAACTGCTCAAACATCCCGGCTCTGTTGCCGATCTCCCTTTGGATGATCAAGGGCAGGTTTGGTTCGTCCGCCAGTATCGCCATCCAGCTGGTGGCCTGCTTCTTGAACTGCCAGCCGGAACGCTGGAACCAGATGAAGCCCCGGCATTAACCGCCGCACGCGAAATCCGGGAAGAAATTGGGATGTCAGCGGACTCCCTGACACCTATGGGAGGTTTTTACCTGGCTGCTGGGTATTCCACCGAGTTTATGCACCTCTTCCTGGCAACAGGATTGTCTCCCGCTCCGCTTGAACAGGATGCCGGCGAATATATCCGGGTCGAAAAGTATCCTGTGGACCAGGTGTATGCCATGCTGGATGAAGGTTTGTTCGTGGATGTGAAAACTGTGGCATTTCTGGGCCTGATGCGAGACCGGATGCGCGACAAATTTTAAGTAACCTCCTGTTGGAAGTTGGGATGCAGTTCACGTAAAAATGAACTTTCCAACCTTAGCTGGATCAACTGCCTTGATATTGTTTCCTGTTATAATACCCCCGCTTGAAAATTGTACTGTTGAAAACGGATAAGAAAAAAGAATTAATTAAAGAAAGGTGAAATTATCATGGCTTTTAAGATCAAATTTGGAACGGACGGTTGGCGCGGCAGGATAGGGCAGGAGTATACCTTCGACAATCTCAAGCGGTGTGCCCAAGGATTTGCCGCCTACCTGATCGCTCAAGGCCATGCTGGTCGTGAGGTGGTGGTTGGTTATGACAAGCGTTTCCAATCCGAAGATTTTGCTGCCGCAGTTGCCGAGGTATTGGCCGGCAATGGGCTGAAAGTATATCTGACCAAAGAGGCTACCCCGACACCTGTGATCTCTTATGCTGTGGTTGCCAAAGGTGCTGTTGGGGCCGTCAACATCACGGCTTCCCATAATCCACCGACCGATAACGGCTTCAAAGTGCGAGATCCCCAGGGTGGGGCAATCGCGCCGGATGGTCTGACACAGATCGAGGCCGCCATCCCGGACGATGTATCCCAGATAAAAGTCCTCTCTTTGCAAAATGCCCTCGAGAGCGGTCAGGTTGTTTACTTCGATGCCGCGGAAGACTATATTCCACACCTGCATGAGTTAATTGACCTGGAGCCCATTCGGCAAGCAGGCCTGACAGTTCTGGTGGATGCCATGTGGGGTAATGGCGCTGGTTGGTTTACGCGTTTGTTGGCGGGGGGGACCACCAAAGTGATCGAGGTGCACAATGAGCGCAACCCGATCTTCCCCGAGATGCTGCGCCCTGAACCTATTCCACCGAATGTGGATGCCGGTCTGCGGGCCACCGTAGAGCATCAGGCAGATGTGATGATCGTGACTGACGGTGATGCCGACCGGGTTGGCTTGGGAGATGAGAACGGGCAATTTATAGATCAACTGCGGGTGTACGGCTTGCTGGCGTATTATCTGCTGGAAGTGCGCAAAGCGCGCGGACCGATCGTAAAGACACTTTCTACCACCAAAATGCTAAATAAATTAGGCGCAATGTATGGGGTGGAGGTCTTCGAGACCGGGGTTGGATTTAAGTACGTTGCCCCCAAGATGCTTGAAGTAGACGCAATGATCGGAGGCGAGGAGTCCGGTGGCTATGCCTTCCGTGGAAATGTGCCCGAAAGAGATGGGATATTAGGCGGTCTATATCTGTTGGATATGATGGTGCGCTTGAATAAAAAGCCTTCAGAGCTGATCGATCTACTCTTTGATAAAGTGGGCGCGCATTACTACGACCGCATCGATTCGATGTTCCAGGGCGATAAAAGTGAGAAAATCAGCCGGATTTTGGCAGCAAACCCAGAGACCATCGGTGGCCTGAAGGTCACCGGCCTGGACGATACCGATGGGTACCAGTTTGGGCTTGAAGATGGCGGGTGGCTGCTGATCCGCTTCTCTGGGACCGAACCGAAGATCCGGGTGTATTGTGAAACCA
>DNGN01000047.1 GCA_003486225.1 Chloroflexota bacterium | reverse complement strand
TGTACCAGGTAGCGGGCCAGGTTCATGTCGTAATCTTCCAAGAAGACCAACCGGCCACCGGTTTCCGCCTTCTTGACCTTGCGGTACACCTCCTGGATGAGCAGTTTTCCAGGCTCATCCGCAGGATGCGCTTTCCCGGCAAAGATGATCTGAACCGGCATATTGGGCTTATTCACCATTGCCAGCAAGCGGTCAAAGTCCCTCAAGATCAGCCCGGCGCGTTTATACGTGGCAAAACGGCGGGCAAAACCGATCGTCATCATATAGGGGTCAAGCAGAGCACCAGCCGCCACAACCTGCACCGGGTGAATAGTATCTTTCAGCCACTGCTGGCGAGCGCGCTCACGCATGTATGCAACCAGTTTGCGTTTGAGGTGCCGGCGGACTTCCCACAAGGTTTCATCCGGGATGTTAAGCACATCTTCCCACATCTCAGGATCATCCAGGTTGGTTTGCCACCCCTCCGGAAGGTATTCGTCAAACAATATTCCCATGCTGCGGGCCAACCAGGTGCCCGTATGCACGCCATTGGTGATGTAGCAAATCGGCACGTCATGTTCTTTCCGGTCTGGCCACAGGAACTGCCACATCTTCCGGGCCACCTGTCCGTGCAGTTCAGATACACCATTGATCTTCTCAGCCATCCTTATCGCCAGGATCGGCATACTGAACGTCTCTCCCCAGGAGACCTTGTGACGGGCAAGGTTGATAAAGGACTCCCGGTCGAGGGTAAGTTTCGGCCATAATTCGGCAAAATATTTGTCGATCAGCCACAACGGAAACTCATCGCTTCCAGCCGGCACCGGGGTATGAGTGGTGAAAAGCGTGCTGCTTCGAATCAATTCAACAGCCTCATCAAAGCTGAATCCCTGTTCCACAAATTCATACGCGCGCTCAAGGCTCAAAAAAGCCGAGTGCCCCTCGTTCATATGCCAGACATCCGGGTTGTAGCCCAGTTTTCGCAAGGCACGCACGCCGCCAATCCCCAGGATGATCTCCTGGGATATCCTCAAGTCAAGATCACTGCTGTACAACCGTGCTGTCAGGCGGCGGTCGTTCTCAGAATTCCCTTCGACGTTGGTGTCCATCAGGTAAAGCGGAACCCTGCCAACCCGGATCTCCCAAAAGCGCGCCAGCACTGTCCGGCCTGGGAGGTCGACCGAAACGGTCATCGGGGCATCATCCTCATCCAAAACGGGGAGAACCGGAAGGTCTTCAAATGAGACATGGACCTCGTCGGCAGTCTGCCACCCATCATCATTAATGTGCTGGGTAAAGTACCCGCGGGTATAAAAGAACCCGATCCCAACAAACGGTAAGCCGAGATCGGAGGCTTCTTTGGCATGATCTCCCGAAAGCACACCTAACCCCCCGGCATAGATCGGTAAGGTTTGGTGCAAGCCGAATTCAGTAGAAAAATAGGCAATCCGGCGGTCTTTCAGGTCTCTGTGATGTTCAAGATACCAGGTATCTTTGGCTTCCATGTAGGTATCAAATTCTCGGAGCACCTTTTTGTAGTGCTTCATATAATTCCGATCATGGATGACAGCATTCACGTCAGTACGCCTGACCTTGCGCAGAAACAAGACAGGGTTTTGAGAGGTCTCTTCCCATAAATAGGGGTCAATCCAGGAATAGAGACGCTGGGCATCCGGTCTCCAGGTCCACCATAAGTTGTATGCAAGCTTCCCCAAACGAGCAATTTTCTCCGGTAAATCGAAGTTGTTTGCTGGTTGTCCTCTAAATTGATTCATAAATAATCACCTCTATCAGGTTATGCGACCGGTTATGCAACCGGTTGCGCAATTTTACCATTCGTCCACCTTCCAGGGAAGGTATTGGCACAAGCAATGATATAATACCTAGAAGTCATCCTCTTTCTCAATTTTTATTCGCAAATGAGTGAAATCGAAGAAATCAAAGCTCGTCTGGATATTCTGGATATTGTTTCCGAAAATGTGCAATTAAAGCGCTCGGGAAAGAATTATACTGGATTTTGTCCATTCCATGCCAACACCCGTACGCCCGCCTTTGTGGTCTGGCCGGATTCGGGTACCTGGCGCTGCTTTGGCGAATGCGGCGAGGGCGGAGACATCTTCAAGTATGTTATGAAGCGCGACGGCCTGGACTTTCCGGAAGCCCTGCGCCAGATGGCGCAGCGGGCCGGGGTCGAGCTGCGGCCCCTTACCCCACAGGAGACTGAACAACGCGAGGAAAACGACCAGCTGCGCAAGCTGTTGGAAGAGGCCACCACCTACTTCCGGCACCAGCTCTTCAACAACCCTGCCGGAAAAGTTGCCCTAGATTACCTGCACCAGCGCGGCCTGACCGATAAAACCATCGAGCTGTTTGAACTGGGTTATGCCCCAGCTGGCTGGGAAACCAGCTACCCTTCTTTCCTCAAAAAAGGCTATTCCCAGCAGGAACTCATCGACGCCGGTCTGGCATCCGAGCGGGAGGACGGCAGTCTCTACGACCGCTTCCGCCATCGGGTGATCTTCCCCATCCGGGACGGCCGCGGCAGGATGGCTGGATACGGCGCCCGCGCCATCGAGCCGGACGACATGCCCAAATACCTGAACTCCCCCCAGACNNACCGCCCTGACAGAAGAACAACTGCGGCAGCTAAAACGCCTGACCCGCAAATTCGTGCTGGCCTTAGATGCAGACGCAGCCGGCACCAAGGCCACCATGCGCGGGCTGCAGGTCGCCCGCCAAACCTTAGACCGTGAGGCAGAGCTGGTCTTCGATGCGCGCGGCCTGCTGCACTCCGAAGCCCGCCTGAAAGCCGACATCCGGGTCAGCACCCTGCCTGAAGGCAAAGACCCCGACGAAGTGGTACAGGAAGATCCCGCCTTGTGGGAGAAGCTGATTGAACAAGCCCAGCCGATCGTCGTGCACGTCATGAAAACCCTGGCAGACGGGCAGGATACCAACGACCCAAAGGTCAAGGCTGAAATTGCCCAGCAAGTGCTGCCGCTCATCCAGGACCTGCCCAACGCCATCGAGCGGGATACATATATCCAGCAGCTTGCCCGCTTGCTTAAGATCGACGAACGCAGCCTGATAAACCAACGCCAGCCAGCCACAGGCCGGGCACCGATCCGCCGCAAGCCGCAATTTGAAGCCGACCCGGCGATGCTCAGCCAGGTAGTCTCCAAGGCCACCGCTGCTACAACCGTCAAAGCCCAGATGGTCTTCAAAATGGAAGAGCACTGCTTATCCATCCTGATGAGAGAACCCGAACTGATCTATAAGATCAACCGAGCCCTGAAGCAAGCCGGGTTGCCCCCTATAACCGCTGATGATTTCCAGAATACTGTGCACCAGGAATTGCTCAACGCCACCATTCAATCCCTAGACCAGGACCAACTTAATCCGGTCAGCTTCGCTTTGGATAATATCCCCTTCCAACTGCTGGAAAAAGCCGAAGCGATCCTGATCAAGTCGGAAAAGATCAACCTCAAGCAAGATTATATTCTCAAAGATATGCTGCGCACCATATTGCGGATGCGGGAGGCACAGCTGCAGGAGTCGATCAACCAGATCCGCTTTCTACTTCAGGATGCTCAAGAAAACAACAAAAATGAAATCATTCAGTATAATTACACTATCCAGCAAAACAGCCAAATACTTTTAAAAATCCATAAAGCATTGGCCACAACCGATACTCAGATAAACAACCAATAGTCGCAAGGTGGAGCAGTATGGCAATAAGATCAAAACGAGACAACGAGGAAAAAGATGATTTCATCTCTGAGGATCAAGATCTACTGGAAGACGAAGATCAGATTGAAGAACTTGAAGATGAAACCGAAGATGACCTTGAAGATGACCTCGATGATGACCTGGATGATGAAGAACTGAGCGAAGAGCTCCTTCAGGAAATGGCGCTTGCGGATGAGATGCAGAGAATGGAACGCGCCCAGCAGCAGAAGAATTCTGCCCGTGTGCCGATCCCCAAAATCTCCTCCGAATCCAGTGACGACCCGGTTCGCTTATACCTGAAAGAGATTGGTCAGGTCAACCTGCTGGATTCAGACCATGAGTTCTGGCTGGCCACTTTACTGGAAGCCCCCAAATTATTCGATAAGACCTGTAAACAAAACCCAATCGCCAAGCGAGGCAAAGGCTCCGAAGAGGCGACATTCAAAGCTCTGTACAGCGACCTGGCCAAACACTGGAAGCATATCCGGGAAGACACCCATGACATGCGGGTAGACCCGCCAGATTTTCTGGCCATCCTGGATGAAGCCCAGCAGCTGCAGCGCGGTTGGGAGAACCTGAAACCAAGCTATCTGCGACATTTTTTGGATAACGGCCTGTGGTCCAGAGATGAGGACTGGGACGAGATTGCCCGTACCAGCTTCAAAGTACTGCTTATTTTGTACCTCATCCCCACAGAGGCGGCACAATGGCTCAAAGAACAGTATCAAAAGAAGAATTCTCTGCCCAACACGCGCGCCTTTTCCCGCAGATTATCCGACGGCAACCATCTCACCCTGCATGTCAAAGCCACCCGCTTGCGGGCTAACGGTGCGCAAGATGCGATCATCAGCGCAAACCTGCGGCTGGTGGTCAGCATTGCAAAGCGCTTTGTCGGAAGAGGCAGTTCCTTTGAAGATTTGATCCAGGAAGGCAATATCGGGTTACTGCGAGCAGTACATAAATTTGATGTCACCCGTGGATTCAAGTTCAGCACCTATGCAACCTGGTGGATCCGGCAGGCGATCACACGTTCGATTGCAGATCAGGCGCGCACGATCCGCATCCCTGTCCACCTGTTAGAGTCGATCCAACGACTGATGCGCACCCAGCGCGAAATGACCCAGCTGTTGGGACGGGACCCGCGCAGTGATGAACTGGCCCTCGAATCGGGCTTCCTGGAACCGGAACATGTGGCAGCCATCAAAGAATCCATGGAAAGGGATGAAGAGCTGGCCCCAACACTGCGGCGGCGCTGGTCGCGAGCCACCTCAAAAGTGGAGAAAACCCTGCGGACCGCTGAGGAACCCATGTCGCTGGAAAGCCCCGTGGGGACCGGAGACAACAGCCAGCTAGGCGATTTTATCGAAGATGACGAAGCCCTGGAGCCCATGGATGCGGCGGCCAGAGAAATGCTTCGCGACCAGGTGCAGAATGCTTTGGCGGCCCTGACAGATCGAGAGCGCGAGGTGCTCGAACTGCGCTACGGGCTGCTGGATGGGAAAGACCACACCCTGGAAGAGGTCGGGCAGTATTTCAAGGTCACCCGGGAACGGATCCGCCAGATCGAGGCCAAAGCACTGCGCAAATTACGACATCCAACCCGCAGCCGGGATCTACGAGATTACCTCTCCTAAAAAAACAAGGGCCTATACAGCCAATACCAAATGAATTAAAAAAAAGAGCAGGCGCTGTGACCTGCTCTCTTGCGTATTTAATTGTAGTAGTTGAATAAATCGATGAACCTAGCGACTAATCCTCGTCATCATAGTCGTCGAAGTCGTCATCATCATAGTCATCGTCGTCGTCATCATAGTCATCGTAGTCGTCATCGTAGTCATAGTCATCAAGCGGCCAATCCAGTTCCAGGGGCTTGACACTTACAACTTCCAATTCAGCATCACAAGAATCGCAGAAAACCTGGTCGCCTTCTTTGACATTCGACGGAACACCTACACTTGCGCCACACATCGGGCACTTTGCATTTGCCATGGCAGTCTCCTTATTCTTTGCCAGTGTGTTTTGCCGCGCAGTATAACCAGAAGTTGTCCAATTATGGTTATAAACATGTATGAAAATTGTTTGAAATATTACGCAAAGTATTAAATTCAGGACACCCAAAATAATGCTGCCTGCTGGTTGGGCATTCAAACACCATCTGTTTTCCAGCCAGTGGAAAGGTTAATCCAGCTCCTGATAGGGATTGAAACGATAGCCAAGCCCAGGCTCTGTCATGATATATCTTGGGCTGGCCGGGTTGGGTTCCACCTTGGCACGCAAACGCTGCACCAACCCGCGCACCAGACCCCGATTGCCCTCGCCGCTGAACCCCCAAACATACTCCACCAGCGTTTCGGTAGGGATCACACGCCCTGCGTGGGTCATCAACGTGAACAGCAGCCTGAATTCAAGCTGAGTCAGGCGCGCTACCTGCTGGTCTTGCACCTGGATGGTGCGCGTCGAGGGATCGATCATCACCCCGGATTGAGAGAGGATTGGCAGGCTAAAGAAAGGCATGCCAACAGAGCGGCGCATTGTTGCCCGGATCTGGGAGATGAGGATGCGCGAGCTGTAAGGCCGGGTGATCATCAGGTCCGCACCTGCTTCTAAGAGGGTGACATGCTGTTCTTCTGAAAAGAAATCATCAATGATGAATATGGGCACCATGGTTTGAGAGCGCAGCGATTCCACCACATGCACATCCAGCGGCTGAAAACCGCCAAAAGCCACCAGCACAAAATCTGCAGGCCGCTCTGCCCAGATATCTATAAACTTGGCTAGGTCCTGAACCTGCTGTGTGGCAAAGCCTGCCCGCTGCAGCACCACCTGAAGCACAGCCGCTTCGTCGAGGTGGTACGAATAAAATACTGCCCGCATCCCGCCCTCCAGTTTTTAGGAAACCGTTTTCTGCACACCTTGCAAGATTTCATTGGCAGATTGCAAGGTTCCTTCGCTCAGGTCCCCCAACATCTGAGCCAGTTCCACCAAGCGGTCTTGGTCTTTCACCTCCGTGACCACCGTGATGGTGCGGCCTTCCAGAACTTCTTTTTGCACCTTGAAATGCCGGTCGCCAAAACCGGCCAATTGAGCCAGGTGCGTGATGCACAGCACCTGGTGTTCTCTACCCAGGGTCCATAACTTCTCGCCGACCACCGCCCCTACCCGGCCACCAACCCCCTGGTCAATTTCATCAAAGATCAGGGTGGGGGTATGGTCGGCACGCGCCAGCACATTCTTCATTGCCAGCATCAGGCGGGAGGTCTCACCCCCGGATGCGATTTTTACCAGCGGTTTCATACCCTCGCCCAGGTTAGGTGCGACCATAAATTCGATCTGTTCAAAGCCGTTCGCATCAAAGGCCAGACGACCGCCATCAGGCATGGGCAGCCCGTGCGGGTCCGGAGAGGTGGAAAAATCGACCCCGAATTTGGCTTCATCCATGTGCAGATCGGCCAGTTCGGCTTCAATTGCCTTGCTCAGGCGTTCCGAGGCTTGGTGGCGCTTGGCTGAGACCAGCGCGGCTTTTTGGGCCAGTTCTTTTAGCAGGTTTTTATGCTCAGCTTCCAATTGATGCATGCGCTCTTCTGCATGGGTGATCGCATCCAGCTCTTGCTGGGCTTTTTCGCCAAAAGCCAGGATGGCGGGGATGGTGTCGCCGTATTTGCGTTTGAGGGAAGAGATCAGGTTCAGCCGCTCCTCGACCTCTTCCAATCGTTCCGGTTCGAATTCAATTTCCTGCAGGTATTTTGCCAGGTCGCGCGCCAGATCGACAGTGCCATCGAACAATTCCTGCACGCGGGACAAAAATCCGGCTTTTTCCTGGTCCACTTCCACTAGGTCCTCTAAAGCCTGCAGGGCAAGGCCCAGCCGGTCAGAGGCCGAGGCCGATTCAAATTCACCCTCGTCCAGTGCCACCATGGCCGTATTGGCCTGCTTGGCAAGGTTTTCCGCATTCGCCAGGCGGGTACGCTCGGCCTTCAGACCTTCTTCTTCATCAGGATCGAGGTCAGCTTGTTCAATTTCCTTGACCTGGAAGGACAGCATCTCTATTTTTCGGGCTGTATCTTTTTCAGCCTGGCGCAGCTGGCGCAGTTCGGTGCGCACCTGCTGCAGCTGCCGGAAGCTTTTCTGGTAGTCCGCCAATTCAGTTTCGGCTTCTGCAAACCGGTCCAGGAGATGCAGGTGGCTTTTTACGCGCAGCAAAGAGAGATGCTCCGACTGTCCATGCAGGTCGATCAGCAGTTCACCCAGGGTTTTGAGCATCGCCAGGTTGACAGTCCGCCCATTGACGCGGGCAATATTGCGCCCTTCCCGCCGGAACTCCCGGCCGAGGGTGACAAAATTCTCATCATCCAGCAGCATCTCTTCCCGCAGGACCGCATGCACCTGTTCCCTCACCTTTGGCATGATCTTAAAAGTTGCTTCCACGCTCGAATGGGTCACGCCTGTGCGGATGATCGACATATCAGCGCGCACCCCGAGCAGGGTTTCGACAGCATCAATAATGATCGATTTGCCTGCCCCGGTTTCGCCGGTAAAGACCGTCAGGCCTGGGCTGAACTCCAGATCAACCTTATCAATGATGGCAAAGTTTTCAATCCGCAGTTCTAATAACATGAGCTTTACCTGCCAATTTGGATTCCGGACAAGCGCATATAGGTGGTCGTGGTTGCCAGGAACACAAATATCCCCGGCCACAAAAGACTGGTGAGAACCAAGAAATCGCGTGTGAAAAGAAAATACAGCAGAATGTTTGCATTGACGAGCAGGCCGCCCAGGGCCACGGCAGCGGCCACGGTGATGAAGAGCGGTTTTGCCCGGCGCTTGCCGATCACTTTACGCACAATTTCTGCAATCAATGCCCCAGCGCCAGTGCTGATGGCAAAGATTATAAAAATAAAGAAGAACCCGCCAAACCCGCTGATCAATTTCATCAGCCAGGTGCTGATCATGGACAGGACCAGGGCAGTGAAAAAACCTGTGATGTAGTCATACCACTCAGCGGTGTTAAAAACTTTGCTCTGTTCTTTGATGCAGTCCGGGCAGCGGTACCCGGTTGGGGTGCGGCGGGCACACTGCGCACAAATATATTTTTCGCAGCGGTTGCAGCGAAGTGCAGTCTCTTTGGTTGGATGTCGGTAGCATACCGTAGGTTGTTCTGTCATGAAATTTCTCCTGCGGAGGGGTTTTGATCCATTAGAGATACGAGATTGCGGTAGAAATAGTTGACTTCCTGGAAACGGATCAGGCGGGTCACATATTTACTGGCGCAAACATCGACCCGGTCCCCTCGAAGAAGGGGCTGCGATTCCTGCCCGTCCCCGCTGACAACACTGCCATGATCGGAAAGCACGGAAACGCTGACCGTGGAACCTTCTGCCAGGACAATGGCCCGATCGATTGAAAGATGCGGGGCCACGGGCACCAATAGAATATTACGCAGGTCGGGCGGCAAGATGGGCCCACCCGCTGCCAGAGCATAGGCGGTGGAGCCGGTGGGGGTGGAAACGATCAGGGCATCGGCCACATAGGTGGTGACGACCTGCCCATCCAGGCTGACCCGCAGGTGCACCGGCCGCAGGGTGGCTGTGCGGGCAATCACCGCATCATTCAACACATCCAGCCTGTGCAGGCATTCTTCTCCCCGCCAGATGCTGGCATGCAGCATCATGCGGTCCTCGTACCAGTAATCTCCCGCCAGCAGACGGTCGATAGCCGCCTTCCATTCTGTCGGAGAGACCTCGATCAGGAAGCCAAAGCTGCCCATATTAACAGGCAGGATGGGGACATCCACAGGGGCACACAAATGTCCTGCCCGCAGCACAGAGCCATCACCGCCCAGGGTGAGCACCAGGTCGAAGGATTTATCCAGGATCTCCTGGCGCAGCAGGTCGTCATTCAGCAGTCCGGTGACAGCCTCAGTTTGTTTGGATTGCAGGTACTCCCTGATCTTTTCAGCCTCACTGACCGCTTCCTTGATCAGGGGGTGGGCCAGAATGGCAATCCGGTTAAATGTATGGGCGTGGTTTGTGCTCATGTCTGTATCATTATAGTTGAACAAAGAAAATCATCAAAGTGCTTGTTCGCAGGTGTAGGCAAAACCACACCCGCGGCACCTGGCAGCCTGATCGTGCGAGCGGCTGACCGATTTGCGCCGGTCATCCTGGCGAATCTCCGTTAACAAGTCGATCAAAGCCGATTCCAGTTCCTGGGAATAGGGAACCGAAAATGTCCGCTTACCATAATGGATGATCCCATACGGAGGACGCTTACCATACTCACGCTCTATCAGCAGGCAATAGGCTGCCAGTTGAAAAATATGCGAGTCATAGGGGCTGTCGGGAGCGCTGCCGGATTTAACCTCCACCGGCAGGATCTGGTCGCCCTGCCTGACGACATAGTCCGGGCGGCCAGTGATCTGGGTGACCGGGTCGTAGAGCGGTTTTTCCACCTTTTCCCATTTCCCCGTATCGGCATAGATAATGTTTCCGCCCGGCAGCCCGGCAGATTTTCGCGTCCGGCTGGATACCAGGAATATGATCAGGGCCAATACCACCAAGACCAGGGCAGGAAGTAGCATCACAGCACCTGCCCGACAAAATGGATCACCAGCAAGACCAACGCCACCAGCAGCATCCCCATGGCCAGGATGCGCAAACAGCCAGCCAACATCACGGTACGCCCATGCTGGCGATGGATCTCGGTACCGCTGAGCATCTCACGGACATTCTCCGAAGGCACCTCTTTACGCTGATACCACCAGGCCCGGTGGCAGTACAAGTACGTGCCGATCTCGGAGGCTCTAATCGTACGCACGCTGCATTCTCCTTAGGGTGAGGGATCCTCTCCGTTAGCGGTCAGGAAATTTTCTTCTGCGTTGCGTATGGTCTCTTCCAGCTGGTGCTGCCGGAAGCTCAGGGTCATATCGCCGCGAGTGCGCTCGATGATGCTGCGGCAGATATCGGTCTGGCGCCGCAGGCCGTAGGTGACAGCATCGGGATAATCCATTGTCACCAGGACAGCGTAAATTTCATCCATATGCTTAAGCAGCCGTTCCGCCTCTGTAGAGTGCCCGCCGCGTAAAATATCCAGGATGCGCCGGCGCAATTCACCAACAGCTTCCGCCAACCCTCTGAGGTAAGTGGCCGGTTCCAATTCCAGCTCTTGAGGATTTGGCAGCGGCTCGTTATCCACCAGGGCATAGACAATCCGCGCTTCCGCATATTCCTTCAAGGCATCCTGGGTATAGCCGGCAAAATACAGATTGGGGTGATCATTTTTTAATGTCGTGATCAACATCTCAACAATCTTGCCGGCTTGTTCCAGTTCGGCGGCAGCATTCTGACGCTCCATGCGATGCACGGCACGAATTGCATGCGCGCAGTGCCGGGTCAGGGTGCGGGTCTGGGATAAGGCGCGGTCCCGGGCATCGTTCTGGGCATCGAACTCTTCTCGTATTTGATCTGCAATATCTTCTAAATGGTCCATGTTATTCTTGCGTATCGTCCTCTTTATTGGGTGGTTTGAAAAGAAAGTCTGCCAGGGATTGCTTTTGCGGGATCTCGATTTGGCCGAACTGGGCTTCAAATTTCGCCAGGTTCTCTGTGAGGGCATTAAGCATCAGCTTAGCGCTCAGCGGGGAAACCAATACCCTTGAAACCACTTTGGCATGCGGGTCGCTGGGCAGGAAGCGGGCAAAATCAAACATCACCTCAGATGGGGTGTGGGCGATGCGGACAAGGTTGGCATATGTCGGCTCCAGGTCTTGAGGCAAAAGGATGCTCGGGCGCTGAGGCGGATTGGGTTTCGCCTTCTTTTCAGTCATTTGATTCTCCTTTCAGGCCAGGCGCTGGTTAAAATGGAATATCGTCCTCTTCCATCATCCCCGGTTCGGATGTGCTGAAGTCTCCCGCATCGCCACGTGAGGATAAAAAGACCACGCGCTCTCCGGTCAGCTCAAAACTGGCGCCAAATGTGCCGTCGCTTCTCTCGTAAACTCGCGGTCCCCCCGTTTCGCGATCGATGGTCATGCGCCCTTCCACCAAGACCTGGGAGCCGGTGCGCAGGTACTGGTTGCAGGTTTCGGCCTGCCGCCCCCAAACGGTCACGCGGAACCAGGTGGTTTCCTTGACTCGCTCACCGTTGCTGGCTGTATACTGGCGGTTGGTGGCCACATTAAAGTTAGCCACTGCCTGGCTGTTGCTATCACCGCCCAGATACCTGAAATCCGGATCCCGGCCCAGATTACCAACAATTACAACTTTTTGATATGACATCGTGATTCCTCCTGTTCATCCTAAAATTTTATGGTTTTATTTTTTTTGGGAAGTCCGGATGTTGAGCGATCGAAGCTCCATGGATCCGATCCTTCCCCGATTGCTGAGGTTAAAAAAAACAAAGATAGCGGCAACCATCATCGTGCCCTACCTTTGCACAAACAAGCTTGAAATCTATTCATTTGTTCTCCTTTCCAGTAAGCGGCTTGTTCGAGTTCAGAGTGTCGATCACTCCATCAGTTTTCGGTTCACTTACCGATCAAATACAGAACAATTGTACACAAAATTCGCTAAACCGTCAATTTTCTGATATGGGTGGACTCATCTGCAATGTATAACCAAACAGCGTTCTGCGCAAGGCAGCACCTGAATGGGTCCATGGTCCTGCCCTGCATGGAACCGGAACGGCAAGAGAGGCCAATCACAAGCCAGGACTACTGCTGCTGGGCCCAATTGCGCGCCCGCACAAACAGGTCTGTGGTGGGGGTTAAGGCGGCTGCCGGCATTCGCATAAATGAAACCGATTGCGCGCAGGGATTCACTTCGCTAACCTCAGTCCCGTCCACGCGCTGTGCCAGGCGGTTAAATTCTGCCTGGGTGGTATAGCCGGCGACATAGAGGTTTAACCCGTAGACCCAGATATTCCCCCATTGATATGGGGCGATCAGCAGTGTCTCGGACAGTGCCGGGCTGAAGATGCCCACCGGCCCACTTGGGATCGTATCGGTATGCACCGCCCCCATGGCATAGAACTGGCTGCTGCCGGATACCCGCTGGCGCGGCGGCAAGACCAGGTTCTGCAGGTGATACGCCTGCTGCCTATCCCGCCCATGCAGCTCGACCCAAACCTTTTCCATGGTATCCGCTTTGTAGGCCAAATCGCCAAATGGCTGCCATTTTTTGGGCATGGACCAATGCCCCGGCAGCTGATGAATAAGGTACAAAGGCTGCCCGGCAAGTTGTGCCTTATCCACCTCATCCCGGCTGTGGGTAATCAAGGCGGTCAGGTACACAAACAGATAGATATCCACATCGCGGTAGGCGGCCGCCATACCCCCTTCCGGGAGATATACACTGCCCTGCAGCAGTTGAGCTGGATTTTGATGGACCTGCTGAATGAGTTCACGCCGGCAAATCAACTGGGCAAAGAGCACACACCGCCGGCCGCCAAACGCAATATCAAACTGCTCCGGTTCTGAAAAGCTGGCTGATTCGAGGGTTTGGTGGGGGATCTCGTGCCGGACGAGGTGACGGCGGAAGGCCAGCGAGACGATATTATCCGCCACCCGCTGACGCATCTGATCGAAGCTGTCCAGATGCGGGAAGCGCGCCGGGAAAGCCAGCGCACGCGCAACCTCCCGCACGCCAGCTTCTGTCAGGTCTGGGGTAAATTCAATGCGGGTTAAAGCCTCTTGTGCCATGCTTTGCCTGCCTTCTCTGGACTCACTCTGCGGCCTCTCCCAGCTCATACACCTCCAGATCGCTGAAGTTGACAGAGATGGGGGAACTGCCGCTGGCACGCACAAATACACCGAGCGTACCTTGCGGGATGATGGTATCGGTAACTGAAAAGAGCAAAAAGTCGTTGATAAAGAATCGCAGCTCTGCTCCCTGGGCCCAAATTCCCAGCCTTATACTGCGCGGAAAGGCAGCGGGGATCAGCGGGTGGCTTTGCCAATCCATAATCACATTGCCGCGATTATTTACCACACGGATGACACTCACCCGCCCATCGCAGGTCAGCACAAAGCGGTAATGACTTAAACGGGTGCCACTCACGCGCACCATCAAACCGTATTCATCTTCAGCCTGGCAATAATTGGGACTGGCAGTCAGTTCGGCATAAAAATCTATCAGCTGGGGTTCAGGGCGAAAGCCATAGATCAACCCTTCGGGCTGGTTGAGTGCCAGGGTGATGTCGTTGTTGGAAATGGTGACCTTACTGTTGACGATTTCATAGGTCGTCCAGACGTCAGGGTCGGAAAAATCATCCTGGTACAGCAGGGCTCCTATCCCGGGTTTGGCATTTGGAGTGGGTGTCTGCGGCTGGGTCGGACGCAAAGTGGGGGTGCTGGTAGGCGGGAACCAGACCGTGGTGGGCGTAAAGGTGGCGGTAGCTGTGGGCACTGGCAGGGTGCTGGTGAGAGTAGGGGGGGCAACCTGAGCCGGCTGGCAAGCCGCCAGCAGACCCACTACCACCACCCACCAGATCAGCGTAATGGGAGAAAAACCTTTATCCCGCATCACCCATCTGAACCATCTGATCCCGCTCTGGGCCAACCGAAATCCAGCCCACCTGCGCTCCAACCCATTTTTCAATGGTCCGGATATATTCCTGGGCCTGTGGAGGCAGGTCTTCCCAGCGGCGGGCCGCTTGAATATCTTGCTCCCAGGCAGGCATTTCAACGTATACCGGCTGGTACTCTTCCAGTTGATAGGCACCAAAGGGCAGGTCGTCATAAGTCTTTCCATCCCGATGATAGCCCACGCACAGCTTCAGGGACGGCATACCGGTCAGGATGTCCAGCTTGGTGATGGCCAGGTTGGTAAAGCTGTTAATGCGCGCCGCATAGCGCAGCAGCACCAAATCCAACCACCCCACGCGGCGCGGCCGCCCGGTGGTGGTACCAAATTCATCCCAGGGATTTTCGCCAGTGCCGCGCAGACGCACGGCCAGGTCTCCCGCAAGCTCTGTGGGGAAACCGCCTTCGCCTACACGCGTCTGGAATGCTTTGGTCACCCCGATGATTTGATTGACCCAGGTGGGGCCGATACCCAGGCCGATCAGAGCCCCGGGTGCAGTTGGGTTGGAGCTGGTGACATACGGGTATGTGCCATGATCCAGGTCCAGCAAGGTGCCCTGTGCGCCTTCTGCCAGCACAGGCTCCCCGTTGCGCAGGGCGCGAAAGATCATTCCGCTGGCATCCCCGATATACGGGCGCAGCAAACGGGCATATTCCAGGTATTCGGCGATCACCACCCGCTCGTCCAGCGGGTCCGCCTGGTAGACATTCGTCAGCAGGCGGTTGGCAAACACCAAGTGCGCTCGCAGAGCATCGGCAAAGCTTTCTTCGTCCAGCATTTGCTCCACCCGCAGGCCTTGGCGAGCAGTTTTATCCATATAAGCCGGGCCGATGCCGCGTTTGGTTGTCCCGATCTGCCCCGCTCCACGCATGGCTTCCTGAGCGGCGTCCAGGGCGCGGTGAGCCGGTGTGATGAGATGTGCTGAGGGAGAGATCACCAAACGTTTTGGGTTGATCTCTAACCCGCCTTCCCGCAGCAGCTGGATCTCTTTCAGCAAGGTGTTCGGGTTGATCACTACGCCATTGCCCAAGATCCCCACCGTATGCGCACGGGCTAATCCAGAGGGAACAAGATGCAGTTTAAAAATCTGGTCACCGACCGTGACGGTATGCCCGGCATTGTCCCCGCCGCTGTAGCGCGAGACAATGGTGGCTTTGGCAGCAAACAAATCCACCATGCGCCCTTTTCCTTCATCACCCCATTGTGCACCAACAACTATATCTAAAGGCATGCTTTTCTCCTCCGCTAGATTTGAAATCCAAAGACTATTATAACGGAGGTACGGCCTCCAGTCATGCGGTTGTTGCCCAACCCGGGTGCAATCTGATACCGGGTAAATAAGGTGTACTACCTAAGAAATCCAAGAAATTTTGTAATGTTTTTCGATCCAATTCGTATTTAAAGGTAGTTGAGAATGCTATACGACTTCATCAACTGATAATCAACGAGATTGGGGCAACCCAGTAGAATAGAGCCCGCTACTCCCGGGTTCTATTCTATTTAACCGGCCAAAATAA
>DNGN01000065.1 GCA_003486225.1 Chloroflexota bacterium | reverse complement strand
TTTACCTCTGTTTCCATGACGGTGGAAAGTTCGATCTTGGCTTTTTCTGCGGCTTCGCGCAGTCTTTGCAAAGCCTGGCGGTCGCTGCGTAAGTCGATGCCCTGGGCTTTCTTGAATTCATCTGCCAGATAATTGACGATTTTTTCATCCCAATCATCCCCACCCAGGTGAGTATCGCCGTTGGTGGATTTCACCTCAATGATCCCATCCCCAACTTCCAGGATGGAGACATCAAANNTCATTGATGATGCGCAGCACCTCAAGGCCAGCGATCTTGCCCGCGTCTTTGGTGGCCTGGCGTTGGCTATCGTTAAAATACGCAGGCACCGTGATGACAGCCTGGGTGACCTTTTCACCCAAATAGGCTTCTGCATCATTCTTGAGTTTCCCCAGGACCATAGCAGAAATTTCCTGCGGGCTGTATTCTTTTCCATTTTGGGGGACTTCTACCCGTGCATCACCATTCGAACCAGCGATCACGTTGTAGGATACCATTTCGCGCTCGCTGCGCACTTCGTCATAGCGGCGTCCCATAAAGCGTTTGATCGAGTAAATGGTGTTTTCGGGGTTGATGACTGCCTGGCGTTTGGCAGTTTGCCCGACCAGCCGTTCCCCATTTTTTGTAAACCCAACCACGGAAGGCAGCAGACGGGAACCTTCGGCTGTGGTGATCACGGTGGGATCACCGCCTTCCATCACGGCTACAACACTGTTGGTGGTGCCTAGATCAATACCAATAATTTTAGACATGTGTGTTCTACCTCCTGACCATTTTTTGTTTCAAATGGTCTGTTCTTACATTTTTCTTTTTACTTTACAGGATAAGCATAATCGGGCTTTACTAGATAAGGATAAGAGGAATATTGGAGAAGTATAAGAGAAACAGGTGCCTGGCGCTTTTTGCACTGCCCAGCCAGGGTGCTGGCTGTAAATATTGTTTCTTCGGCCTTGCTTTATGTTAAGAAAGAGCGTACAGCACTCGCTGTTCCGCGTCGATGAATGGCATCCGTAGCAGTGTTTGCGGTTGCTTATCGTCTAGGCATATTTAAGCTACAATTATTCTGAGAAACTTTACCCACGAGGTTGCGAATGGGGTGGCCTGCCGGGTAGTTTGAGGAAAAAGAGCTTCCATTGCCAGCATCTTGATTTCCGGCTCTTTTTGGTGTAAAATCTAAAAAATTAGGAATATCTAAATTTTTAATTTGTTTATTATAAATATGATGGAGCCTAAAAATGCCTGACCCTTTGATATCCCTCCTGATTGGGACCATTTTATTGGCTTTTGGAACAGCTTTGTTCTGGCCTGAACGCGGTCTTGTATCCCGCTGGCGTTCCTTGCGGCGGATGACATCCAGGGTGCTGCAGGAAGATGCCCTCAAGCATATCCAAAAAATTGAGTTAAGCGGTCAAACGGCTACCTTCCAGGGTGTGGCGGGTGCGCTGGGTGTGGACCTGAACCGGGCGGTGGAAGTAGTGGCCGAGCTGGAAGGTTTGGGTTTGATCTCGCATGCTGGAGAGCGCCTGCGCCTGACGGTGGAAGGCGGCCAGGTGGCGATGAATGTCATTCGCGCCCACCGCTTATGGGAGCACTACCTGGCCGAGCATACCGGCTACCAGCAGTCGGAATGGCACAGCCAGGCTGAGCGCATAGAGCATAACTTCACCACAGAAGAACTGGATGCGCTGGCTGGGGCCCTGGGCAACCCGATTTACGACCCGCACGGTGACCCGATCCCTTCTAAAGAAGGGCAGGTCTTTGACCATGACGCGATCTTGCTGCCGGATTTAGAACCCGGCCAGATGGCGCGCATTGTCCATGTGGGAGACGAACCGGAAGCGGTTGCCGCACAAATTGAGGCTGAAGGGCTGCTCCCGGGAATGATGGTGCGGGTATCGGAGCGTTCGGCTCAACGCGTCAAATTCTGGGCGAATGGCGAAGAACACCTGCTGGCACCGATCGTGGCAGTTAAGATCAGCGTGCAGCGCTTAGAAGACCACCCAGACGAGATCGCNNTGAACGCCGGCGCTTGATGGACCTGGGCTTGCTGCCTGGTACCCTGGTGGAAGCCGAGATCAGCAGCCCTCTGGGAGACCCGGTCGCCTACCGGGTGCGTGATTCGCTGATCGCCCTCAGGCGTGAGCAAGCCCGCTGCATCCAGGTGGAGCTGATCCCTGGGCAGGAGGTTCATGCATGACAGCAAGCGACCCGAAACCAACTGTACAGAAGAAGACGGATCCCGAAAAGGCCAGGTTTCAGGCTGCCGACCAGGCGGGGTGTGAAGGCTGCCCGGCGCATAACCGGGCGAACCTGCTCAAGTTGGGCGTGAACATGGAGGACTGGGATTTTGTGCTGGCTCTGGCGGGAAATCCGAACACCGGCAAAAGTACGGTTTTCAATGCGCTGACCGGCCTGCGGCAGCACACTGGCAACTGGCCTGGCAAAACCGTCACCCGGGCGGAAGGCGGGTATGAATACGGCGGGTCGCGCTACAAGATTGTCGATCTGCCGGGTACCTATTCGCTGCTGGCGACCAGCCTGGATGAACAGGTCGCCAGGAATTTTATCCTCTTTGGCCAGCCGGATGTCACCGTGGTGGTGGTGGATGCCTCCCGCCTGGAGCGCAACCTGAACCTGGCCTTACAAGTCATGGAGATCACAGACCGGGTTGTGGTGTGTCTCAACCTGATGGATGAGGCCAGGAGGCATGGACTGGTGGTGGATGAGCGCCGACTGGCGCGCGATTTGGGCGTACCGGTTGTGCCAACATCCGCACGCTTCAATCAGGGCATGGAAGACCTGCTGTCGGCGATCCATGAGGTGGCGACAGGCAAAACTCGCCCCAAACCTCGCCGGGTCGAGACGTATTCGCCCATTTTACAGGCCTCGGTCGCCAAACTGGAGGAAAAAATCCTGCGGCTGTATCCCGAGCTGCCAAACTCACGCTGGGTGGCCTTGCGCTTGCTCGATGGGGATGAAGATATTATCCAGTCATTGCGCTCGGGTGAACTGGGAGAGCTGATGCGCTTGGAAACCATTTCCGCCGCCCATCCGCAGACAGCCGGGGAGGACTTCTGAGATGACCTCTGGAACTTCGCTTGCGGTGCAGGAAATCCTAGAGACCGCTCAACAGCTCCGCGCCCAGGTGGGGGTTGATTTCCATGAAAAGCTGGTGGAATCGGTTTACACCGATGCTGCCTACCTGGCAGACCGGGCGGTCCAACGTGCAGGCCAGCCGCCTCGCTTCGATATGGACCGCAC
>DNGN01000106.1 GCA_003486225.1 Chloroflexota bacterium | reverse complement strand
GTCTTGGCGTTTTGGCTCACTGCATTGGTAGGGGCCGTCACTTTATATGAGTTTTACAAAGGTGCCGCCGCCCGCAGCCGGCGCTCGGGCAAGAATTTCCTGGTTGAATTGTGGCTGCTGGTGGTACGCAACCGCCGCCGCTATGGCGGGTACCTGATCCATTTTGGTATTGTGCTGATGGCTTTGGGCGTGATCGGGATCGAGATGTTCCAGACCGAAACCCAAGCTACCGTGGATAGGGGCGAGCAGATCGTTTTGGAGGATTATTCGATCACTTACGATGACCTGGCGGAATTTGACACCAATGATAACCGCAATGTGGCCCGGGCAGTGGTGAGCGTGTACCGCGACGGTGAAAAACTGGACGAACTGTACCCGCGCCGAGATTATTTCTACGAATCCCGCCAGCCGATNNGGCTCATTTGTGCTGATTGTCGGGACGATGGTGGCCGCCTGGCCTGAAAAAGAGACCGAAGAACTGCGGGCTATCGTGCGAGAAACGCGGGTGGTAGCTGGTGACTGATTTGAGGAGGCTCCACATGAAGAGAGTCAAACACTTCTTTTTTGCCCTGACCATGGTCACGATTCTGGCGGGTGTCCTGATTACTGCCAGTGTGTTTGCGCAGGATACAGTTCCTGTGCCGACCCCTTCGGATAATGAGGTAAATGCCATTGCCAAGAATATGTACTGCCCGGTGTGCGAAAACATCCCGCTGGATGTGTGCGGTACCCAGGCCTGCGCGCAGTGGCGCGAGCAGATCCGAGAAAAACTCAGCGAAGGCTGGACAGAAGAACAGATCTACGATTTGTTTGTCAATCTGTATGGGGACCGGGTGCTGGCGGAACCCCCGCGGCGAGGGCTCAACTGGCTGGTGTATGTCATCCCCCCGTTGGCCTTCCTGGTGGGGGTTGGTGTGCTCTACACGGGCTTTAAACGCTGGAAGAAACCGGTGGAACAATTAGCCCAGGAAGCACCTGAAGTGGTTGAAAAAGATGAATATATTTCCCGGTTGGAAGAAGAGTTGAAAAACCGGAATTAGCCATGTCCTGATAGGAGTACAGCAAACATGACGGATGAGAAACAGCTTTTAACGAGCGTTGGGTTAGAAGAAGAGAAGGAAAAGAAATCTCCGCTTGGACAGTATTTGATCTGGGGTGCCTTAGCGCTCTTGCTGGCGATGGTCGCCATCCAGTTGAACAAATCGCAGCAAGGCAGTGTGCAGGTGGGAGAGGTGGCCCCCGCTTTTGTGCTGACGACTTTTGAAGGTACCAACATCAGCACCGCAGACCTGGCAGGCAAGGTGATTGTGGTCAATTTCTGGGCTTCCTGGTGCAATCCCTGCGAATTGGAGGCCGCTGACCTGCAGACCGCCTGGACGATGTATGAACCAACCGGGCAGGTGGTTTTCCTGGGCGTGGACTGGACCGATACGGAGACGGAAGCACTGGCTTACCTGAAAAAATTTGGCATTACCTATCCGAACGGCCCGGATTANNTCATCGACCGTGATGGCATGCTGGCGTATGTCAAGAAAGGTCCTTTTACCTCCCTGCAGGAGATCACTGACGTGATCGACCCGCTGTTGGGTCAATAAGTTGATTGTGATGATGACGGTCTGCGAGCAGACCGATAATACTTGAGAAGAGGATGTAACGTACATGGATATTGGTTCAATACTGCTGCTGCTTGCGTTGGTGATCATCGTAGGGGCTTTTATTGCCAGCCCGCTGCGAGGATGGCGTAAACAGCATCGTGCCGTAGAGGTGGATCTTGAACTTTCTCAGCTGCTAGCTGAGCGGGAGCGCGTTCTGGAGGCCCTGGCTGAACTGGATTTTGATAACGATATGGGCAAAGTCCCGGATGATCTTTATCCGCCTCAGCGCGAGGCGTTGTTGAAACGCGGGGCTGCTGTTCTGCGTTTATTGGATGAGAGAGAGTTCGTTGGCGGGCAGGCTGAGAGCGGCAACCCTGAACATGCGGAGCGGCTGGAACGCGCGGCAAAAATTCGCAGCGCAGCAAAAGACCCCCTGGAGGAATTGATCGCCAGCCGCAGAGCAGAAAAACAGCCAACGAGGGATGGCTCTGCAGTCAAATTCTGCCCTGAATGCGGCAGTGGAATCCAAGCTGGGGACCGTTTTTGTCCTAGCTGTGGCAAAAAATTATCTTAAATCTTTGCCTGTGTAGTGAAAGTGCTACCGAGGCTTAATTGAGTTTAAAACCTATGAAAAAAATTACCCTTCTGATTGTCCTTTTGAGCTTGATGCTGGCGCTGGGCATCTCTGCATGCAGCCTTTCGTTGGCACAAGATATTCAGCCTCCCCCCGGCTACCAGGCCCCTGTATACGAGGAACCTGAACTGCTCAGCGGGGCTTTCCCACTACAGGCGCCAGATCTTGCGAATGGTGTGGCCATTTACCAGGAAAAATGTCTCCCCTGCCATGGGGATACTGGACTGGGAAACGGACCTGATTCCACTGGCCTGCCTGTACCGGTCGCCCAGATTGGTGATCCGGATCTGGCAATCCAAGCCTCACCCCTTGAGTGGTACAGCATCGTGCTGAAGGGAAATATCGAACGATTTATGCCCCCATTTTCTGCCAGCCTGAGCGAGCAGGATGTCTGGGATGTGGTTTCGTATGTCTATTCCCTGAGCACNNTCTCGATGGAGGACATAATCCAGAAAGTGGCCACCGGCAGCGGCAACCCAGAGCATGATTTCAGCACTATTCTGGCGCCGGAGCAGCAAATTGCGGTGGCGGCATACCTGCGGTCTTTGGCTTTGCAAGCTGACAGCCAGCCGGTTGAGGCTGTTGCGGATTCGGGTGAAGAGCCTGCCACAGTTGACGCAGCTCCTACACCGGAGGCTGTCGATACCCAGACCCCTGCTGCAGAGGCTGATGCGACCGACTCACAGGACGACCACCTGGGGCAGGTGACCGGGGTCGTTGTGAATGGCTCGGGTGGGGATCTGCCGGAAAACCTGGAAGTAACCCTTGAGATCTACCAGGAGTTCAATATCCTGTATACCGAGACCATTCCAGCCCAGGCAGACGGCAGTTTTGTCTTTGAAGACGTGGTGCTGGATCCAGAACTGATCTATATCACGATGGTGGAACACGATGGGACTTTCTTCCCATCGGCTTTCCATATGGGCAGCGAAACGCTTGGCAAAACCATTGATCTGCCGATCACCATTTATGAAATTACTTCCGAAACCGACCAGCTGGCAGTTTCACGGCTGCACGTGTTTTTCCAGTTCACCGATCAAGGAACCTTGCAGGTGATCCACCAGGTATCCATCTCGAATTTCGGTGAATATATGGTGGCCCCTGAACTGGATGGCGCACCGGTCCTCAATTTCAGCTTGCCTGAAGGTGCTTCCGGACTGGTCTTCCAATCGGGCAGTCTCGGCAATCCCTATATCCAGACCAGTGCCGGGTTTGCCGACCCCACCGCTGTGCTGCCTGGGAGCAATACCTACGACACTTTATTCGCTTATCAGATGCCCTACGATGGCAAGCTGGATTGGGAACTGCCGATGGATCTGCCTACGGATGTTGCAGTGATCTTCGTGCAGGGTGAGGAAGTGAACGTTGAAAGCCAGACATTGGTGCCGAGCGGTACTGAGGCATTGGATACCGAGGTGTTCCAGGTGTTTGTTGCCAATACGCTTTCCGCAGAGAGCGTTATTGATCTGAAATTATCCAGCGGCTTCAGTCTCTCTCGCAGCCTGAACCTGGACGGCAATTTGCTGACCATCATTCTGGGTGTTGTCGGGCTGGGATTGGCTGGCTTTGGCGCCTGGCGATTCTTCCGGCCTGCCGATGAGGAAGAAGAAGATTTTGAAGAAATCGAATACGATCCTGCCGATGTGGTTTTAGACCAGATCGTGAGTCTGGACGAAGCCTTTGTGGCCGGTGAAATGGATGAAGCGATGTATCAGGCCCAACGCGAATCGCTCAAAGCCAAGTTAAAACGGCTGCTAGACCAGAAAGAGACCGATTAATGCCTGTCATCGAAGTTAAGAAATTGGTCAAACGTTTTGGCCTGAAGACCATCCTGAAAGGGTTGGAATTTTATGCCGAACCGGGAGAGTTCATCGGGTTGCTTGGCCCAAATGGGGCAGGTAAAACAACCTTCCTGCGCATTTTGGCGTCGCTTTCCCGCCCAACCCTGGGCGTGGTGAAAGTGGCTGGCTACCATCTGCCGCAACAGGCAGCCGGTGTGCGCGCGAATTTAGGTGTGCTTTCTCATCAGCCGCTGCTGTACGGCGACCTGACAGCCGAGGAGAACCTGCGTTTTTACGCGCGCATGTACGGCCTGGCGCAGCCGGCGCAGCGCATAGCCCAGGTGCTGGAGCAAGTCAATCTCAGCCACCGGGCCGGCGATCTGGTGCGCACCTTTTCGCGCGGCATGCAGCAGCGGCTGGCCATTGCCCGTGCTTTCGTGCTCCGGCCGAAGGTGTTGCTGCTGGACGAGCCCACGACGAACCTCGACCCGGCGGCCGTGCGCGGCGTCGAGGAACTGATCGGCGCTATCGGTGCTGCCGGCACCAAGATACTGATGACGACGCACGACATCGCCCAGGCAAAGCGGCTCGCCGCCGACGTCATGTTCCTCAATGACGGGCGTCTCCTCGAACATGCCCCGGCAGCGGAATTCTTCGCGGCGCCGAAAGATCCGGCGGCGTCGCGGTTCCTCGCGGGAGAGTTGCTCGACTAGGGGGAGTTAACAGGCCCGGATACGATGCGGATGCGGGAGTACTGAAGCG
>DNGN01000302.1:2323-2544 GCA_003486225.1 Chloroflexota bacterium | reverse complement strand
ACATTGATGGCTTCGTTGCACATAAATTCAATCGAATCCTGGTCGCCGAGGTAATCACTGCCTTTTACAGTATCGTAGGTATGCCAATCTGCCCGGTCGTCCTCCAGGTTTCCGAGTGCAGCACCGATGCCGCCTTGGGCTGCCCCGGTGTGCGAACGGGTTGGGTACAATTTGCTGATGACTGCCGTATCTGAATTTCTTGAGGCATATAAGGCTGCCAT
>DNGN01000302.1:0-2250 GCA_003486225.1 Chloroflexota bacterium | reverse complement strand
ACTGTCAGTGTCCAGCGGACCGCATTTCGCTGGGTTTCAATTTTCCACTTGGTGGGTTTGAATAAGTCCAGGTATGCAATTCGCAACCCGTTAACCCCGTGAAAGATGACCGAAAATACCAAGCCTATTTCGCCAACCATAAATAATGGGTGTTGGTACAGGGCGATCGCCTCTTCATAGAGTGGGGGATAAAAATAAACCATGGCGGTATCGACAATGTGGATGGTGAGAAAGAGCAGGGTGCCCAGACCGGTAAGGCGATGGAGNNCTTCGATGGATTCTATTTGCTTTTCATGGTAGGATAATATCCTAATTCCATTTCAGTAATCAAAGACCATGCAAATAAGAAAACCATTTGTAAAAATGCGCAATGACCTGGGGGTACAACTGCTCGCGCTATATTCTTTGTTTATTGTTCCCATCGTAATCGGAGCTTTGTTTTTTGACCGGGTGGCAGGCGATCAGCTACGCCAAGAAATCATGGCGGCTGACCTGGCATTATCGCGCGCTATCGCCCAGGAAACCAATACGATCATTGAAAATGCGCTGGTGGCTGTAACCGAGCTGTCGAAATATGAAGCGGTCATCAACTTCGATGATGAGGGGATGTTAACTATTTTTGAGAATTTCCAGACAGGCCGGCCAGATGTCAATTTAATCTATCGATTGGACAGCAAAGGGATCATGATCTCCCATTATCCCACTGGACCTAATGTTACCGTTGGGATGGATTTTTCATTCCGGGATTATTTTAGCCGGGCCCTGGAAACAAAAAGTGCATTCATTTCTTTAGGACGGATTTCTCCCACAACTGAACAACCGGTGGCAACAGCGGTGATGCCGATTTGGCAAGACGGGGAATTTTTAGGCGTGGTGGCGACGAACCTGAAACTTCAATCTTTAAGTACAACCTTGGCAAGTATCGCCATGGAGTACCAAGAGAATAAAAATTTTGAAGTGGTTATCATCGATGCAGGCGGAAAAATCATCGCCAGTCCGCAGCCTGAAAACATTCTCGTAAACTATGCTGATATTCAGGGGGAATTATCAACAGCGGTCTTGGCTGGAAATTCCGGAAACAAGATTGCTACTGATCAGACTGGGGTTGAGAACCTTTACAGTTATGTGCCCGTACCGGATGCCGGTTGGGGCGTGGTTGTTAGCCGACCAACCCTGGTGGCTTTTGCGACCCCGAATTCTTTTCACCGCGGGGTGTTATTGTTGATCGGAATATTTTCCGGTATTGGAATATTTTTCTGGGCGGTGCTCGATTCGAGAGTCTTAACACCACTTGAAAAGCTGGCTGCGTATAGTCAATTAATCGGGACCAAGCCAAAGAAAGAAAACCCATCAAATGTCCAATTGAGTGTTTATCGAGACCGGCAGGACCAAATTGGTAATCTGGTGCGAAGTTTCCAGCGCATGGAGAAAGCCATCTCGGCGAGAATAAATGAACTAGCGACACTGCTTGAAACCAGCCAGGCGGTTGTTTCTTCCTTAGACTCCAAAATTGTTCTTAACCGCATCCTTGAACAAGTGGAGAAGTTAATGGGTTTCGAGAAATCTGCGATCGTTGCGCTGGATAGTCAGAGGGGGGTGTTTGTAGCCAAAGCTAGCCGAGGGCTGACATCGAGATATGCTGAGGGTTTGATTATTTATCCTGATGAATCAGCGTCTGTTACCATGCGTGCTATCCGTACCAAGAATCCGATCTTGATTCAAGATACAGATTCAGACCCATCGTTTGAGGCTTATCGTCCAAGGGCAAGAGCGGAAGGGTACCGGTCGTTTGCTGCTATTCCCCTTGAGCACGTTCATTCTAGTCCAGCTGCTTTGGTGTTATATAGCCCAAAAACGAATTCCTTTAATGAGAATTCTCTCGATCTGCTGGTGAATTTTGCTAACCAGGCAGCCATGGCGATAGAAAATGCTGAGCTGTTCTCGCGCAGTGATACCAAATTACAGGAACAAACTCAGCGATTAGATGCCCTTATCCAATCCTTGGAGGTTGGATTGGTGCTGGAAGATTTGAATGGCAATGTGCTTTTCGCAAACCGGACCGTGTGTGATTTGGCAAGCATCCCGCGCGAGTTGATATTGGGAAAACCTGCGGTTGAATTGTATAAGAAAATTCTTGTCTATTCAAAACAACATGATGATGACCTTGCGAAAATCACGGCGTTGTTGGAAAAAACCGGGGAACGTGAGATCTCTCTGTCGCTGGATATGGTTCCGACTCAACGCTATTTT
>DNGN01000345.1 GCA_003486225.1 Chloroflexota bacterium | reverse complement strand
CGCCGAGTGCAGGACTTTCGCAAGCAAGCTGATCTTGATATCGCTGACCGGATCAAGCTTTACTATCAGGCTAGCGAACGGCTTGCAGCTGCAATCCAAGCCCACACGGACTACATTATGGGAGAGACGTTATCTGTTGAAATGGTAGCCGAGGCTGCCCCCGAAGGTGCGATCAAAAACCTCGAGCTGATCAGTTTTGATGGAGAAGAAGTCAGCCTGGGCTTGGATGTCCGGCGGTAATAAATTATAGATTGGCAACTTCCCCTGTTTGTTGAGAAGGATGGCCGCCAAATGAAATAAACGGGAGCAAGGTTCTTGCTCCCGTTTTTCTATAAACTAGATGTGTGTTTGCCGGACCAAAAAAGCAAGGCAGCTAGGATGCCTCGTCTGCCAGCCAAGCGGATAATTTGGATTTTTGCTGGCTAATTTCCTTCGCCCGACCGGACGCAATGCCGGTATGCGAAGAAGCGTCCATCAACCGACTGATTTCCTGCTGTGAGAGGTAGGTGAGCAGGGTTGGGTCTTGTTCCAAACGCTGGGGCAGGGAATTTTCAGCCCCGGATTGGATATCTGCCCAGGCGCGCATTGCGTGTTTGCGCAAAACCTCATGCAGTGCCTGCCGGTCCGCCCCTTTTTGGACTGCCGCCATCAGGATTTTTTCGGTGGCGGCGAACGGGGCATAGGTTTGCAGNNAGGAAGGCTTCCGGCAGCAGGGTGCGGCGGTTGGCACTATCGTCCAGGGTGCGCTCAAGCAGGGAGTGCGCAGCATTATCCCAGGCAGTTCTCGGCAGCTGGGCCAGCAAACGGGCCAATGAGTTGATCTTTTCGGCATTGATAGGATTGCGCTTGAAAGGCATGGCAGATGAACCCACCTGGGACTCCTTAAAAGGCTCGCTCCATTCACCGAAAGGTGGGGATTGCAAAATCCGAAGATCGAAGGCGAATTTATATAAACTGGCACCGATAGAGGATAGCGAATTTAGCAGCAGCAGGTCTTGCTTGCGGGGGTAAGTCTGCGTGGTAACTGGGAAGAAATCTAACCCTAACTGTTGGCTGAGCATCGTCTCGAAGCGATCAAAGTGATCCATCCCGACGAGGTCCGTGTAGGCGGCGGCAGTGCCTACGGCACCTTTGAAGCCTTTGCCTTTGTATTCGGCTTCGATACGGGTTAACAGATCCCAATCTGTCAACAGGTCTTGCGCATAGACAGCCAAGCGGTAACCCAAGGTGGATGGTTCAGCCGGTTGGAGATGCGTTAGGGCGATGATAGGTGTCTCGGCGTGGGTCTCAACAAGGTCAAGCAGTGTAAGCAGCAGTTCTGCCAGGGATTTCCGGACCAGTTGTATGGATTGTTTGGCGCGCAAGGCATCGGTATTATCCACAATATCCATTGAGGTTGCCCCAAGGTGAATGATCCCCCCACCGATTGGGCACTGCTCTGCAAAGGTTTTGATTTCAGCCATTAGATCGTGTTGGATCTCGGCTTCAATTTTAAGGGCTCTCTGGATATCGATGTTTTCTGCCTGCTGTTTTAGATCTTCAACCTGCTCTTGGCTCACCAAACCAAACTCGGCCTGAACCTCTGCCAAGGCAACCCAAAGCTTGCGCCAAAGGAGGCGTTTGTTGTGTTCGCTCCAAATCTGGCGCATTGGTTGGCTGCCATAGCGCCAAGTGAAAGGGGATTGGTAATTATCGAAATCCATAGCTATTCCTGTTAAATACCGGCAATCGAACCAGGCCGCAGCCCGTGAAGTATCTTGCGGACCAATCCCGGACCTTGGTAGATCAAACCGGTATAGATTTGCACAAGGCTGGCCCCGGCATCGAGTTTTTCCTGGGCATCCTGGGGAGAGGAGATCCCCCCAACGCCAACAATAGGAATCTTACCACCAGTTTGCTTTCGGATGTGAGCAATCACCCGGGTGCTTGACCCCTTGAGGGGATTCCCGCTTAAACCGCCAGTTTCATTGGAAAGGGGGGAGCGTAAATTTTCCCTGGAAATGGTTGTGTTGGTGGCGATAATCCCATCGATCTTGCTGGACAAAATAATCTCGAGGGTATGATCCAGGGCTTGAAACTCCATATCCGGGGAGAGCTTTACCAGCAGGGGCAGTGATTTGCCTATGCGGGAGCTTTGGCTTTTTCTTGTCTCGATGATCTCATGCAAAAGTTCGCTCAAATAGCTGCCGTGTTGTAGCTCTCTCAATCCGAGCGTGTTTGGGGAACTGATATTTATCGCAAAATAATCTGCATATATAGATAAATTGTCAATTAAAAATGAATAATCTTTCCCGGCCTGATCAAGTGGTGTGTCTTTATTTTTCCCGATATTAATTCCAAGGATGGTCTTGGAAGGTGTCAATTTTGACAACCTGCGTGAGCATGCACCTGAACCCTGTCCTGGAAATCCCATACGGTTTATCAGAGCCTGGTCTTTGGCCAAGCGAAAAATCCGGGGTCTAGGATTACCGGGTTGCGGCTGTGGGGTGATCGTACCTACTTCTATATGACCAAACCCAAGGGCAGCCAAACCATGCACAGCCTGTGCGTCCTTATCATAGCCGGCGGCAAGGCCGAGGGGATTTGGAAAGGTTAGCCCGAAAAGATTTACAGGCATGGAATTTTGGGGTGCAAAGATGAATTTTACCCACTGCCTGAGCGGTGAAAAATTTCCCGCCAAGACAGCCACCCGCAATGTGAGCATGTGTGCTGTTTCTGGCGGGAGACTGAAAAGGATCGGCCGGATGAACCGCTGATACATATTACTCCGCTTTGGACTGATGTATGAACTGTTCCACGGCTTGACGCTGTTCCACGGTTACCAATCCCTGTGCATGTAATAAGGCTACCAAATTGCTCAGGGTAAAAACTGCATGCAGCCTAAAGCCTGCGTTAATCAGCTTTTCATTGGCCCCGGATTCACGATCGATAAGCACAACAATGTCTTCCACGTGCAAGCCTTCCTGGGTAAGGGTTTCAATGATTTCAAACTTGCTGCTCCCGGTGGTGGTCAGGTCATCCAATACGACGACACGTTCTCCGGAGTTGTATTGCCCTTCAATTTTAGCCATGGTGCCGTATTGTTTGACTTCTTTGCGAGGGTAGATCAGCGGCCATTTACCCTGTAAACTGACAGCTGTGCCAATGGGGATGGCGGTGTAAGGGATGGCTCCCAGACGGTCAAAGGTCAGNNGTTGGATGGCTAGCCAGGATCCTCAGGTCGATATAGATGGGGGATTGCACTCCTGATTTTAAGGTATAGTCGCCAAATTTGATGCAGCCGGCCTCGAACAAGGCTTTTGCAATGTCGCGGTGCTGGTAAGGATCGAATCGATGGGCGGTCTGTCCCCAATTTTTTCGTAAGGAATTGATCTGGTTTACGAAGCTTTCGGCAGCCTGGCGCGGGTTTTGTGNNTGAGAGCATCTTCCAATTCGCCCCCCTGAGCCCCAATCCCTGGCGCAAGGATCCAGATAGATGGGGCAGCTTTTCGAACTCGTTTCAGTGCGGGTGGGTGGGTCGCGCCAACAACCAGCCCGATGTTGTCTAAACTGTTCCAAGTGCGGGCCAGCGAAGCCAGATGCTCGTAAACAGGCTTTCCTGAAACGAGCGGAATATCCTGGATATCCGATGAACCAGGATTGGAGGTCTTGCAGACCAGGAAAGCACCGCGCTCCGGGTCTTTAATAAAGGGTGTGATGGAATCGAAACCCAGGTAAGGATTTAAAGTAATGGCATGGGCTCCTAGGATATCAAATGCAGCATGGGCGTATGCATCTGCTGTGGACGCGATATCACCGCGTTTTGCATCCAACAGGACAGGCACCTCAGGCGGAATAGAGGCGATCAGCGATTGCAGTGCTTGATAGCCCTGGCTTCCAAGGGCTTCGAAAAATGCGATATTGGGTTTGAATACCAAAGCCAGATCCTGGGTAGCTTGAACGAGCCTGGTGCAAAAGTCTAGAGCAGCTTGGGCGGTTGGTTCGGGTAAGTCATGGATGTGGGGATCAAGTCCGATGCAAAGCAGTGAATTGATCTGACGGGCTCGTTTCTCAAGGCTGGAAAAAAAGGACATACCTCTCTCCTGAAATCTGATTGGAAATTTTGCTAACTTGGTTAAGACCAGCCGATTTTTTGCTGGTCAGCTAGCCCGATGGGAAAAAATCAAGCTTTGCCTAATACCATGGCGAGCAATGCCATGCGCACATACAAACCATACTCCATCTGCCGGAAATAGGCTGCTCGGGGATCTTCATCAAAATCCATGCTGATCTCACCGACACGTGGCAGTGGGTGCATGACGATCATCTTGTTTTTGGCTCGCTGCATGACTTCAGGGGTGATGATGTAAGCATCTTTGACACCATCGTAATCAGCCGGGTTATCAAACCTTTCTTTTTGAACCCTGGTGACGTACAGCACATCAGTCTCAGGGAGCACTTTAAGCAGGTCTGCGTGTTCCGTTTGACTGATGTCTTTTGAGTTAATTTCCTGAATAATTTCCTGGGGCATGCGTAATATTTCTGGTGAAACATAATGCAGCGTGACGTTAAAGAGGGAGAGTAGGCGGGATAGCGAGTGGACAGTACGGCCGTATTTAAGGTCGCCCAACATGGTGACAGTCAGATTTTCTGCACTTCCCAGCTCTTCGACAATGGTATATAGGTCCAGCAAGGCCTGGGTGGGATGTTCGCCAACCCCATCGCCGGCATTTAGGATGGGTTTGCGCGCAAATTGTGCAGCCAGGGCTGAGGCTCCAAGCTCCGGGTGGCGGAGGACAATCACGTCTGCATAACATTCTAATGTGCGGATCGTGTCCGGCAGCGATTCACCTTTGGATACGGACGAGTAGCGCACCTCATTGATCGGGATGACGCTGCCGCCGAGTCTTTCCATGGCAGAAGTGAATGAAGAGGAGGTGCGAGTGGAGGGCTCGTAAAAAAGATTAGCCAGGATTTTGCCTTTTAGCAGATCAAACGTACCGATACGGGCAACCATTTCCCGCATCTCATGGGCGACCTCAAAAATATAATTCAGATCATCTTTTGAAAATTGATTGACCGAAAGAATGTCGCAGCCGTAAAAACGGGCTGTCCTTTGATCCCCCAGAGGGAGATGGATATTGCTTTCTGTCTGGATTTTTGCCATAGGAAACTCCTTTTTATAACTAACCAGTTTTGCGAATGTTACATCCAAAACCGGGATGTGAAAGGACCTCTCCATCTTGGAAGACTTCCTTTCCCCGTAAAACAACTCGATGCACACTGCCAGAAACCATTTGCCCATCGAAAGGGGTCCATGCACAGCGCGAGAACATTCCATGTGCAGAGATTTCGAATTTGTGCTCCAAATCCACCTCCACAAAGGTTTCCGGCTGGTCAGGTAAATTGAAAATGCGTTTTGGGTTGGTGTGCATTTTCAGAACCAGATCGTCCAGCGTAAGGCGCCCCAATTTAACTGCATTGAGCATTAATGGGAGAGCGGTTTCCAGTCCAGGAAACCCGGGCGGAGGTGTGTCGGACTGCTTTTCCTTAACGGTGTGCGGAGCATGATCCGTGGCAATACAATCAATCACAGCCAGGTTCTCCCATAAGGATGCCTGGTCCTGAGGTGAAGCAAGCACAGGGCGTACTTCAGCAAAGCCTTTTCCGATATTTGGAATATCAGCTTCATTCAAGAAAAGATGATGTGGGCTTACCTCACAAGTGATCTTGAGACCTCGTTCTTTGGCCAGGCGGATGATGGCGATTTCCTCTTTACGGGATACATGGCAAATGTGCAACGGGCGTTCGTGTAAGGCAGCCAGGAGAATGGCAGCCGCCATGGTCTTTTTCTCTGCGTGGACAGCGATGGGCAGGTTTTTGGGCCAGTATTTGAAATGTTCTATCCAGAGGGGCATCTGGTCCAGACGTAGTTCACCAAAGGTGTGGTCAAGATACATTTTTAATCCAGCTGCCTGGGGTGCTACCCCAAGGATCTTTTGGGCATTCTCAGGACCTGCCCCTAAAAACTGGCCGAAATCACACAAGGCATTGCTGTCTGCAACCTTAATTGCTCTCTGAAATGTGGGTGCGGTTGTGATTGGTGGCGTGGTGTTTGGCATGGCAAGCAGCATGGTAATTCCACCGGCAAGGGCAGCAGCAGTTCCGGTTTGCCAATCTTCTTTGTGGGTGGCACCGGGGTCCCGCATATGGACATGAATGTCGATCAATCCTGGTAGCTTCAGTTTTTTCATAGGTATATAAAAAAAGAGCCTTCTAAAAAGAAGGCTCGAATATCATGATCAAATCAGATTTCCGCAGACTCTCGAGGTAGAGTCTCCTTAGAGGGGATAGAACGGAGGGTTTTATTTCAACTCGCATCTCGAGTCATAATTCTAACCAAATTATTTGTTCTGTCAAGCATTGGCAACTGTTTCCAGGAAATCTTTGATCGCCGGGATCGCGGTCAATTTTTCAAAGAAGAAGTTATTGACCACATTAATTACTTCGGCGCGGGCTGCTTCGGCTTGAGGGGAGAGCTCCTTGCTTTGGACGTCTTTTGCCAAAAGGTCTCGTAATCTCAACAGCAATCGAACAATTTCTTCCTCTTCAACACCCTCGAGTACCCTCGTCACGGCAAGGATGAGCTCATCTGCCTGGTGCAGTAATGTATCACCCGCGATCGAGGAATCAGGTTTAAAGCAATCGTCTATGGTGCGGATCAGAGCCCAGACCTGGTAGAGCATCGTGGTCGGCTCATCAAAAAGTTCTCGCAGGAAGGCTGCTTCGTTATATTGTCCTGTCAGGCGGAAGATATTGTACATCCGCTTGGCAGCCTTGCCGTAATTGATATCCTTGGTGATATATTTTTTAACTTCCTTACGAAGCTGAGACACATAATCGTCAAGGGCATCCCCTGAAATATTTTTCACCAGCTTGCTGAAGATCGGAATCGATTCCGCTTCCAGGTAAACTTCCTGGAAAAATCCATCCAAATAGCCATCCAGCGGGGTAATGGAGCCATCCGGGGCTTCCCAGGTCACATCCAGCATGTTGCTGGCATTGACCAGGGTTTTTCTTACCGGGTCTGCAATCACCCAATCAAGTTTGCACCAGCCGGGTTCCTTGGCTGCTTCTTCCCAGGAAATTTTTAAAGGAGCACCTTGCGGTGATTTGCCTTCGATAAAGCCTTGCTCAACGGCTTTGGCTGGCCAGGAGATCGGGCTGCCAGCGCTAATTTTGTAATCGCCTATTTCTATATCGGCTGTGAAGGAGCCAAACTTGACCTCGATGAGTTCATACGTGGGCCCTTTTAGCGTGCTGAGGGCTTTATCACGCATCAACCTGGCCAAAATTTGGCAGGCTTCCTGCCTGGTATCTGCATAAATATTGACCCGTTCGAAAAAGTCTGCGTCTCCAGGATAGGTCTGGATTTTGGATTGGGCGGCGGAACCAGAGAGAGCTAATGCCGTTTCAACTTCACCAGGCACATCTTCAAATTCAACTAGCTTGCCGATTTTTTTAAAATGGGCAAGATCTTCCGGGCTGAAATCTAGCATGGTGATTTTGTGCCCAAAGGTGCCTGTTTTGATATCCATAGAGATTTCATCTGCTTCGGCCGCGGCGACTGCGGTAAGCCATTGCAGGGCATCCTCCTCATCCAATTCTACGCCGAGGCGTTTGGCTGAGTCGATGATCCTTTGCAGGTCTTGGTCAGGCTGGGATTTTGCTGTGTTCATTTTTTCTCCTTGTAATTGAAAATTTCTTGCAGTAAAAGTTTCAATATTTCCGCTTCTTGGATGGCGTCTTCTAACGCGTGATGCGTCAGTAACGTGTGCAAATTGTAGTGTTCACAGATCTCGTAGTGCGATGTGTTAAGGAAGGGGACCTGGTGGTAGCCCATGAACAAGGCTTTGATATCAAGTGCTTTATGCCCAAAAGGATTATAGCCTAAATACCGATGGAAGTAGGTATTTACAAACATCCAATCAAAGGGGGCATTGAAGGCTGTAAAAATTGGAATTTTACCACTAGGCGTAACTGTTTGGATCCATTGAGAAAATTGTTGTAAGGCTTGTTTTGGGGGATGGGCATTTTCTGCCAGTTCGTGCATGGATAAGTTGCTGATTTCCAAGGATTCTTTATTGACCAACTCCGAATCAGGTTGAAATTCGCGATAAAAAGTTTGGGCGGGTTCAGTCAGGGTGGCCGCTCCTAACGAGAGCATGGCATATAAATCTGGAGAGGGACCAGACGCCTCGATATCAATGACAATAAAAAATTCAGAGTCTAGCTGTATCAAAACAAGCTCCTATACTTCTTTGAGCACAAATCGGCAATGGGTCGGCCCCTGCCGCGTGCGTGAGATTTTTTCCTTCTGGACAAATGTAGCCCCGGTGAGATGGCTCAGCATATGGCTATCCATTGCACACAACTCTGGATGCCGGTTGATGATCTGTGCATAAGGGCAGCGTTCAAAGATGATCTGTGGGGCAGTGGCATGCGCTTCCCAATGGGCTTTGTAATTCAGCTCGTTCAATCGCTGGACGGCTTTGCCTAGCTGAATTGTAATGGACTTTTTGGTTTCTGGTTGCTTTCTTCCCGCCATGTGTTTTGCGATTTTGCGTATATTATGCCGGCTTTTTGGGCTGGCTTTATCTTCCTGGAAGGTTTTCAACAGTGCACTGGCCAATTCGTCCAGGGCATTCTGTTGAGCAGTTTTTGACAGCATGTAGATATAGGTTGGGCGGCCGCGACCTTGGGCTTGCGATTGACCAATGCTCTCGATATGCCCATCTTGTTCCAAAACATTAAGGTGATGCCGGATATTTGCCTGGGTTTGGTCAAGGATCAGGCTGAGTTCTGGGGCAGTTGCCTGATGGTGGTTTTCAAGGTAATTGAGGATACGCTGGCGGGTGTTTTGCATAAGTAATCCTGACGGGATAATGATGGTCAATCTGCAAGGAGTATCATGTTAGCGGGACTGGTAAATTTTTTAGCAAAGTATTATAAGGCTGATTATACTCCAATACTTTTATTTCGCAAATATATATTTTCTTTAATCCATCGGTTGACCTTTTTTAGTTTGGTTAGTATAATTTTGCACATGTCAAAGCGATATCACTGGGATTCAACTTATGAAATTGCTTTGGCTTTGAAAGCCCGATTCCCGGATGAGACGCTGGAAAATGTCTCCTTAGAGATGCTCTATGAATGGGTAATCGGGTTGCCGGAGTTCAAAGATGACCTGGAGTTGGTCAATGATGGCATACTCTTGGCAATCTTCCAAGAATGGTACGAGGAGTTAGATTAATATGACCGAAGAAAACAAAGAGCTCGAAATCCCAGAAGAGATGCGAACACAGGTTGCAATTACGAACATGCAAGAACTGCTGTCGCAAAGCTTTGTTGATAAAGCGTATAACTGGGGCCGTCGCAACTCGGTTTGGCCTGTGATGTTTGGTCTGGCTTGTTGCGCGATTGAAATGATCTGTACTGCTGCAGCCCGGTACGACTTCTCCCGTTTTGGGATGGAAGTAATGCGCGCCAGCCCGCGGCAGGCCGATCTGTTGATTATCTCTGGGACGGTAACGAAGAAAATGCTGCCGCAGATCATTCGTCTGTATAACCAGATGCCCGAACCCAAATACGTGGTGGCGATGGGCGCTTGCGCCTCAGGTGGTGGGCCATTTAAAGAGGGCTACAATGTCGTNNCATGGGCTGATCAAGCTGCAGGAGAAGATTGACACCCAGAGGATTAAGGGCGTGCGCTGGTACGATAAAAATGATCCAGTAGATTCAATCCCGATCCCGGTGTTAGGCCCAGATCTGATGGACCCACGTGATTTTAAATTAATTGAGAAAGAGGCAAACGCATAAAATGGCTGAACAGACTGCAACCCCTGCTTCTGAATTGGAAAGCCGTTTTCCTGGACTGGTAAAACCAGACGAGAGGAAAGGCTTCGAAGGCTATCTTGTAGAGCCACAGAATTTAATTGAAGTTGCCACAGCGCTGCGGGACGAATTAGGTTACGATTATTTGTCTTCGGTCACTGGCGTGGATTATATTGAAGAGAACATGATAGAGGCGGTTTATCACTTCTTCAAATCAACCGGTGGCACGGCATTGACATTAAGTGTTCAAGTTAGTCGAGATAACGCTGAAGTTCCATCCTTAATTGGGCTCTTCCCCGGTGCAGATTTTCAGGAAAGAGAAACCTGGGATTTGATGGGTATAAAATTCTCAGGCCACAATGACCTGCGCCGTATCCTGATGTGGGATGGCTTCGAAGGCCATCCGCTGCGAAAGGATTATAAGGAAGCTTTTTATAACGAGGAAAAGAAACCGTTTTCTAACCGCTGGCCGGAAGGAAAAGTATTCCGGGCTGAAGAGCGTAATCCGTATGGAAAAAATGTGGTCTATCCTCCTGGGATCAAGCGGATAGAAGAATACGATCCAAGTGTCGAAAATCTGCTTTACAGTGGGTTATACGAATTTTTACCCGAAGAGCAGAAAGACTTGCAAACCGATTATGTGCTGGTCAATCTTGGTCCTCAGCATCCCTCCACGCATGGTGTGTTCCGAATGGCTGTGGTCCTGGATGGAGAGACGATTGTCGCTCTGAAGCCTGTAATGGGTTATCTGCACCGCAACCATGAAAAAATTGGTGAGCGCAATACTTACCTCCAGAATATGCCGTTTACGGACCGGCTGGATTATCTCTCGTCCATGGCCAATAACTTTGGTTATGCTGTGGCTGTTGAAAAGCTGCTGGGCAACAAGGTTCAGGTACCTGAAAGAGCTGAATACCTGCGTGTCATCATGGCTGAATTAACCCGTATCGTCAACCATGTCTGGGCGATCGGGTTCCTGCTAAATGACCTGGGCGCTTTCTTTACTCCGGCTCTGTATGCAATGGTCGAGCGGGAACTGATCCTGGATATTTTTGAAGCCACCGCTGGCTCACGCATGATGTGCAACTATTTCCGGTTTGGTGGGGTTTCCCGCGATATCCCGGAGGATGCATTTGCGAAACTCAAGGATCTGGTTTTTGAGAGATTGCCGAGGAAGATCGACGAGTTGGATATCTATCTCTCAGAAAATGAGATCATCCGAGAGCGCTGTGAAGGAGTTGGCATTTTATCCCCGGAAGAAGCCATTGCGTATGCTGCAGCGGGACCGGTACTACGTGCCTCTGGCGTGCCCTACGACATCCGCAGAGCAGAGCCCTACGGCATATATGATGAATTTGATTTCGATGTGGCTGTCCGCTACCACGGCGATACCTATGATCGCTATATCATACGTATGGATGAGGTAAGACAGTCCATCCGGATTTTACAACAAGCGCTAAAACGGATCCCTGAAGGGCCAGTACTGCTGAAAAATCCCTACAACATCCGTGTTCCCGAAGGTGAAGCATATGGGAGAGTAGAAGCTCCCAAAGGCGAATTGGGTTTCTATCTTGTGTCGGATGGCACAGCTAACCCGTTCCGCTATCACATTCGCTCTCCTTCTTTCATTAACCTGACAGCTTTAGAGAAGATGAGCATTGGGATGAAAATTGCTGATGTGGTTGCCATTTTGGGCTCGATCGATATCGTGCTAGGCGAAGTTGACCGCTAAATTGTAGAAAAAACGGAGAAAACGCATGTACGGAAAAGGAATAATCAAAGGCGCTCTGGTCACGATGAAGCATTTCTTCCAGACGTACTTGGATGATATCAGAATGATGGGCAAGCGGTATATGAGCCAGCAAGGTGTTGAATATCGCAGCAGCAAAGACGTTCAGGGTATCTTTACAGTTCAGTACCCGGAAGAAAAATTGATTCCGCCTGAGGAGTTTCGCTTCCTGCCATTCTTGATTTATGACCTGGATGAAGAAGGAAATCAGAAAATTCGCTGCACAAGCTGCGGGATCTGCTCCAAGGTCTGCCCGCCGCAATGTATCTGGATTGAACAAACTACNNGATATCTGCATGAACTGCGGTTATTGTGCTGAATACTGCCCATTTGATGCTATCAAGATGGATCATGACTACGAAATAGCTTCTTATGACAGAACCACTGCCCATATCTTCAATAAAGAACGGTTGCTGAAGCCTGCGGAGTATTATGCCGAAATCCGCCCGAGAAATTTTGCGATTGAGGAAGAGATCCGGCGGGAAAAAGAAGCCAAAAAAGCAGAAGCCGAACGCGCCAAAGCCGAAAGGGCTGCAAAGAAAGCTGCTGAATCCGATTAAGCCAAACATCTGATAAAATAACTCCAGCGAGATGCCTATTTGCTCGCTGGAGTTTTAGCATATGTACAATAACGATACGGAACTACTATTTCCATCCAGAGTTATCAAGGAACTTTCCGGTCTGCGGGGGCCAGAGTGGGATGAACTGGTGAACCGGGTAAAAAACCTTGAAGAGAATTCCATTGATCATTTGGCGTTTGTTTTAATGATGACCAAATTGGATGGTTGTTCAACCTGCAATTCCGATTCCTTTCGGGCGATGCGTGGATGTACTCAATGCGCCGCTTTGAATATTCGCCGTTTCAGGGGGAAAGATGGAGAGTTGCTCAAGTTATTTGAGCATGCGCGGAAAGAAATTGCGAAGTCTATGGAAGCCAAAACCAAATAATATTAGAGGTATGAATTTTTATGAGTGAGAAGAATAATTTGTCGAAAGAACAAATCTTAAATGCATTGGAGACTGTAAAAGACCCGTTAGCTGGGTTCTCTTACTTGGTGCAAGGTTTAATCAGAGATATTGAGATCGGTGAAGGAAAGGTGACTCTGAATCTGGTTTCCATCGTGCCTTCACATCCTTACATGGACCAGATCAAGGCTGAGGTAAGCGAAAAAGTTTCAGCCCTAGAAGGTGTCAATCGTGTTGATGTAAAGGTGCTGGTGGAAGTTCCAAAAGATTCCCGGCTCAAGGGCACTGGGAATTCGAAGATCAAGACGCTGATTGCAGTTGCATCGGGCAAGGGTGGCGTGGGAAAGTCTACGGTTTCGGTAAACCTGGCTGTGATTTTGGCACAAATGGGTGCTAAGGTGGGCTTGATGGATGCAGATGTTTATGGGCCGAATATTCCCCTGATGATGGGGGTTAGTGAACTGCCAGCCCAGAAAGGGGAAAGCGGTATTACACCCGCAGAAGCGCATCAGGTAAAGATGATCTCAATCGGTTTTATGGTCAAACCAGATCAACCGATCGTCTGGCGCGGACCGATGCTGCACAGTGCAATCCAGCAATTTGTTCGAGACGTGGATTGGGGAGACCTGGATTATCTGGTTGTCGATCTGCCGCCAGGAACTGGTGATGCTCAGTTGAGCTTGGCGCAAACGATTTCGATCACCGGGGGGGTGATCGTTACCCTTCCCCAGCAGGTCTCTCTTGAAGATGCCCGCCGCGGCTTGGAAATGTTCAGGCAGCTGGACATACCGATCATCGGTGTGGTTGAGAATATGAGCTTCCTGGAACTACCGGACGGACAGATCATGGATATCTTCGGCAGTGGTGGTGGGGAAAAAATGGCCGCCGCGGCAGGTGTGCGGTTTTTGGGGCCGATCCCGATGGATCCGGCTGTGCGAGAAGGTGGTGATTCGGGCAAACCGATTGCAATTACCCAACCTGATTCGAAGGTCACGACAGCTCTGCGTGAGATCACAGTCGTGGCGGCTTTGGAAGCGGGTCTGATTGCATTGAAGAGTCAGCAAGAAACATTATCCATACGAATTAGCTAAGAAAAGAGCGATTTATGGGCGACCAACAAATTATTGGGATCCGCTTTCAAAAAGTAGGGAAGTTATACCATTTCGATACCGGGGGGTTGAAAGACCTTGTCGTCGGTGATTATGCCGTTGTCAATACGAGCCGTGGAAGACAGCTCGGACAGGTGATGGGCTTTGTGGAAGACCCACCCAAACCACCGCGGGGAACCTGGAAGAAGATTGAACGCAAAGCCACGCCTGGTGACCTGGCACTCCGTCAGGCTTTGGAGCAGAAGGAACTGGCAATAACCATTGACTGCCGGGCAAAAGCCTCTGAACTTGGTTATGAAGGCTTAAAGATCGTTGCTTCTGAATTTAGTTTCGATTCGGATTCGATAGCCGTTCTTTACAATTATGAGGAGCAAAACCTGCCCGATCTGACCCCCCTTGGGGATGTGGTGCGAGAAAATTACCCGGAGGCGGAGTTGGAGTTCAGGCGAATTGGCCCGCGGGATGTGGCAAAAATTATCGGTGGCATGGGGGCTTGCGGCTTGGAAGTGCGCTGCTGCTCCACATTCCTGACCGAATTCAGCCCGATTTCCATAAAGATGGCCAAAGCTCAGGGTGTTTCGCTGGACCCCTCTGAAATTACCGGAATGTGCGGTAGGCTGCGTTGTTGCCTGATCTATGAATATGAGCAATATGTTGAGGCGAGAAAAACCCTTCCGAAGCGAGGTAAAAAAGTAGTGACTCCGCTTGGGGAAGGCAAAGTCATCGACTTGTATCCCATTCAGGACATGGTGGTGGTGCTGATCGAGGGAGAAGAACGTAAGCGGGCAGAATTTTATAAAGACGAGATTGAGCCTTGGGATGAGCTAGAGGCTTTACGCAGAAAATCAGAAGCTCCCTGTGATAAACACGAAAATGGCGATTGTGATTGTGGGAAGCAAGCTGATAAGCGCAAATAAAATTCGGATCTGGGCGAAGGAGTGAGTGGATGAAAATCGATTTTTATGCCGAGGCCGAAAAATTGTTTGCCTATACCCAGAAACACCGCCGAGATTTTCATGTACATCCTGAGATCGGCTTTCAAGAAGTCCGTACCGCGGGGATTGTGGCGGAAGAATTAAAAGCCCTGGGGATTGAAGTTAGCACNNGTTTTGCTAATCCGGTTTGATATGGATGCTTTGCCGATCACAGAAGAGACCGACGTTGAATATGCCTCTCAGACTGCTGGAGTTATGCATGCATGTGGTCATGATGGGCATACGGCTATCGGTTTATCAGTTGCCAAACTGCTGGTGAAATTTCAGCAAGAGTGGCCGGGTACAGTGAAAATTGTATTTCAGCCAGCAGAAGAAGGTTTGGGCGGAGCCAAAATGATGGTTGATGAGGGGGTATTGGAAAATCCCAAGCCGGATTATTCGCTCAGTATGCATATATGGAATGACAGTCCATTGGGACAAATTGCAGCCACGCCTGGCCCAGCCATGGCAGCCGCGGATTTGTTTACGCTTAAAATTTTTGGTAAAGGGGCTCATGGTGCTTACCCGCACCAGGGTAATGACCCTATCCTGGCCGCATCTCAGGTGGTATCTGCTGTGCAATCCATCGTATCTCGTAATGTCGATCCATTGGAGACTGCGGTAGTCAGCATCACAGCAATAAATGGTGGTACGGCCTTCAATATCATCCCTCCTGCGGTTGAATTGAAGGGCACTATCCGTACCTTTTTACCGGAAGTTCGGGAAATGGTGGTGCAAAGGTTTTGTGAGATTGTTGAAGGCGTTTCGAGGTCGATGGGATGCCGGGCGGAATTGCTGATTGAGACCGTCTCCCCAGCTGTAGTTAACGATGAACGGCTCGCCCGACTGGTCAATCGGGTAAGGTCAGAAGTTCTCCCTGATACTGGGGATATTTCGGGTTTGCGCACGATGGGCTCTGAAGATATGGCCTATATGATGACAGATATCCCTGGATGTTATATCTTCGTGGGCTCGAAGAACGCAGCCCAAGATCTGGTCTATGGTCATCATCACCCCAAATTTAATTTTGATGAACAGGCTCTAATTAATGGGATTGCGCTGGTCAGCGCTTCTGCCTTGGCGATCCTGAATGACCAATTCTAAATACGAAAGCGCTATGAGCGAAACGAATTTATCCCAATTTTCTTTCCCTGAATGGGAAGTGCCTCCCAAAAGGGTGGTTTCTTTGGTGCCTTCGGTTACCGAAAGCCTTTTTGAATTGGGGTTTGGCGGTAGCCTTGTGGGAATCACCGATTACTGCTCCAGGCCTGCACAGGGGACCGGAAATATGGTTCGTGTAGGCGGGACGAAAAGACCTGATCTGGAACTGATTCAATCGCTTTCTCCAGACCTGGTGATAGCCAACCAGGAAGAAACCCAACGCGAGCAGATAGAAGAACTGGCCGAAAAAGGGATCAAAGTTTGGCTCATTTTTCCGAAGAATGTTCAGGATAGCCTGGATTTGCTGCGCCAGTTCCTGGCTTTGTATCATTCGGATAAGGATGTCATGAAGGTCAATTCCTTGCAGGTGGCGGTGGATTATGCGAGGATGGCTGGTGAGTCAGAGCCTGCCACACCTTATTTTTGTCCCATCTGGTATGACTTTTCAGATGGAACCGACTGGTGGATGACCTTCAATCAAAAAACCTATCCTCATGATTTACTTAAATTATTTGGGGGAATTAACGTGTTCGCGGAACGAGAACGGATGTATCCAATTGCTGCTGATATTGGCTCAGCTAAGTCTGAACCTGCGGCGGGGCGTGATACCCGGTATCCGCGGGTGACGGCAGCCGAGGTGATCGCAGCACAACCGGAGTTGATATTGCTCCCCAGCGAACCATACAGCTTCGCTGAAAAGGATAAACAGGTGATTCTCTATACATTCGCCGATACACCCGCTGTGCGGCAAGGGCGAGTTTTCTTCGTGGAGGGCAGTTACCTGACCTGGTATGGCGTGCGCCTTGCCAAAGCCCTACAATCTCTACCAGAATTCTTTTATCGCCATTAAACTTTTGGGTGTAACCATGTGCTCTCGATCGAGTGGGGGGGTGTATTGACGTCTCAACTTTGGGCGGTTATAATGCGTTTAATCTTAATTATCTGATTAATAAAACTAAACGGATTATTGAATGGCTCACACAGAAAAATTTGATTTGTTGGAATACCTGTCCAATCAAAACCATAATCACAATGGAGGAAATTGTGAAATTCCCTCCCTGAAGGAATTAAGTGATATGCAGGGCGTTAGTATCGCCAAACTGCGCGAGCAGTTGAGCGTTGCACGCAGCTATGGTTTTGTGGAGGTGCAGCCAAAAACGGGTATAAAAATGCTGCCTTATTCTTTTGCCCCGGCAGTAAAGAAGAGTTTATCGTTTGCTCTTTCTTTAGATCGCACCTATTTTGATGATTTTTCAAAATTACGCCGCATCATTGAAGCGAATTTTTGGTTTGAAGCGGTAGCCAGGCTTGATGAAAAAGATTTGTCTTATTTGCAGGAACTTGTCGATCAGGCCTGGAAAAAATTAGAAAGTTCTCCCCCTCGTTTGCCACATCAGGAACACCGAGATCTTCACCTAACCATGTATGGGAAGATTGAGAATGTGTTTGTGCTGGGGCTGATGGAGGCATACTGGGATGCCTATGAAGAGGTCGGTTTGAACCGCTATACGGAACTCGCCCATCTAAAAAATGTCTGGAATTATCACCGGAAAATTGTTGATGCCCTTTGTCGCGGAAAGGTGGATGAGGGATATAGGTTGCTTCTAGAGCACATGGATTTGCTGCAACGAATAGACAGTGTTTGATACGATATATTTGATACATTGAGATATATACAAAAGAAAAACAATCTCTTTAGAAAAACAAGAAGATGAATCAAGGAGAATCAATGTCTGGTATTCAAATTAAAGATAGATCGAATGGAGCTGCTGAAAAGAAAATTGTCAACGATTTTTCAATGACCGTAGCTACCGTGAACGGCTCAGGCAGTCAGACGTCAAATTTGACCCTGCAGCGGGCATTATTCAAAATGGGTATCCCGGTATCAGGGAAAAATTTGTTCCCCTCCAATATTCAGGGGCTGCCAACCTGGTACACGATCCGAATAAATAAGAACGGCTACACTGCCCGGAGTGAAACTCATCAAATTGTGGTCGCCATGAACCCGGCGACCATTGCGGATGATCTCCAGTCGGTGGAAGCGGGGGGGGCTTTCTACTATGCTGATCATATCCGACTGGAAGTAGAACGAGATGATATCTCCATCTATGCCATACCGGCAAAGGAGATGGCCAAAAATTCTGACGCCTCTCCCCAACTGCGTGATTATGTTGCCAATATGGTTTATGTTGGCGTGCTGGCCCAAATGCTGAATATCCAGATGGATAAGATCCGGATGGCACTTGATTTTCATTTTAGTGGAAAAGAGAAACCGGTAGCATTGAATATGAATGTCATCGAAGCTGCAGCAAAGTGGGCGGCAGAAAACCTTGAAAAAACGGATCCATTCTATGTGGAAGAATTAAATATGACTGAAGGCTGTGTCATGTCGGATGGCAATACAGCCGGGGCATTGGGATCTATTTTTGGTGGCGTGCAGTATTGCTCCTGGTACCCCATCACTCCTGCTTCAACCGTCGCCGAATCCCTTGTTTACCATATCCCCCACCTGCGGGATGATCTTTCGAAGGATGGCGGAAAGACCTATGCTGTTGTCCAGGCGGAAGATGAATTGGCCGCGATCGGGATGGCTGTTGGGGCTGGGTGGGCAGGTCTGCGTTCTATGACCTCGACCTCCGGACCCGGACTGAGCCTGATGTCTGAATTTGTCGGTCTGGCGTATTACTCGGAGATCCCGGTTGTGATCTGGGATATACAGCGTGTTGGGCCGAGTACTGGTCTCCCAACGCGAACTTCCCAAGGAGATTTAACCATGGTGAATTTCTTAGGCCATGGTGATACCCAGCATATCATTCTCCTGCCGGGCACGGTTGCTGAATGTTTTGAATTCGGCTGGAAATCTTTTGATATCGCAGAGCGTGTTCAAACCCCTGTGTTTGTGCTCTCCGACCTTGATCTCGGTATGAACCATTGGATGTCGGAGGAGTTTAAATATCCTGAAACTGACATGGATCGCGGGAAGGTGCTTTGGGAAGAGGATTTTGCCAATTTCCAGGAAAAGTATAATGCCCGTTGGGGACGCTACCTGGATGTGGATGGGGACGGAATTGCATATAGAACCTTGCCAGGCAATAAAGAAAAGGGGTCTGGTTATTTCGCGCGCGGCACCGGCCATGATGAATATGCTGCCTACACCGAAGATAATCAGGATTGGGAAGAGAATATGGAGCGGTTGGTGAAGAAGTTTGAAACCGCAAAAACCTTTACGCCAAAACCAGTGATTACCGGAGATGGGCAAGCAGATGTCGGGATCATAGCCTTCGGCTCAACCGAACCCGCCGTTTTGGAAACCATGGACTATTTGAAAGAAAAAGGAATTGCGGTGGATTTTCTGAGGCTGCGCTCCTTACCTATTCATGAAGAAGTAGGCGCATTCATTGAGGACAAACGCGTTGTGTATATCGTTGAATTAAATCGTGACGGGCAATTATTCAAAATATTGAATATGGAGCTTCCTACGAATTGCGGTAGGATGGTGGCCCTGTCCAAGCATGATGGGCTGCCTTTGTCGGCAACCTGGCTGATGAATGCGATTCTGGAAAAGGAGAATAAATAAGATGGCTGGCGAGAATAAAGTTGGATTAACCAAGAATGATTATCGAGGGGCCAGCACGACATTATGTGCAGGTTGCGGGCATAATTCTATCAATAATCAGATTATGGCTGCTGCATATGATTTGGACCTGATCCCAGAAAACATCGTTAAATTCAGCGGCATCGGATGCTCCAGCAAGAGCCCAACGTATTTCCTAAGCAGATCCTTTGGATTCAACAGCTTGCACGGACGTATGCCNNCACTTTAAACATGTATTGCGCCGAAACCTTCCAATGGTGTACATCGTGGCTAACAATGGTGTTTATGGGCTGACAAAAGGTCAGTTTTCCGCGACCGCAGAACAAGGCTTGAAACTGAAAGCGCAAGGTGAAAACCTGTATATGCCGATCGATATCGTTTTGGAGGCCCTGGCCTCTTCGGCAACTTTCGTGGCTCGTTCGTTTGCGGGGGATGCTTCTCAGGTGAAGGAATTGATCAAAGCCGCTATCAGCCATAAAGGGATTGCGGTACTCGACATCATCAGCCCATGTGTCACTTTTAACAACCGGGATGAATCTCACCATTCTTACAGCTGGGGCAGACAGCATCGCGAAATGATCCACGATTTTAATTACATTCCGATCCATGAAGAGATCACCATCGNNAAGACAGTGCAGGAAGCCAATCAGGAAGATATCATGCTGACTGGCTTGATCTTTGTAGATACCAGCAGCCAGTCATTGATTGATATGTACGATTTGCCAAAAGAACGCGCACTGAACCGGATTGGGCAGGATGAATTGCGGCCTTCAATAGAAGCCCTAAAGAAAATCAATAGCAAGATGTTTTAGGCAGGAAACTTAAAGTACAAGCCGCCCAAATATTGTTTTGGGCGGCTTTTTTTATGGTTTATTCTTGGGCCGACAGATCATTTTCTGCTGCCGATGGTATGCAGCAACGCCAGGTTGGGCAACTTATGGCTGCCAACCGGGAAACCGCAAATCACGACCACTTGCTGGCCATCCCTGATGGGCGTTGTGGCGATCATAGCAGTCTCGACATGGTCGAGCATTTCTTCCATGGTATTGGCGAATGCGATTTTATTTGGGTAAACGCCCCAATAAAAGGACATGCGCTGGAAGGTGTTTTCATCGGGGGTGAAGCCAATGATCGGAACTCGCGGCATTGCTTTTGACATGTAACGGGCTGTGCGCCCAGATTGAGTAAAGACAACAATCGCGGCAACATTAAGGTCATGGGCCAGTTCTCTGGCAGCACCGGTGATGGCAATGGCATCATCTTCATATCTTTTTGAAGGGGTTCCTTGCCAACGCCCCCATTGGTTGAGGTGTTCTTCAGATTTACTGATGATGGCATGCATCATGCTGATGGTTTCAACAGGGAATGCGCCGATGGCTGTTTCACCGGAGAGCATGACCGCATCTGTACCATCAAAAATTGCATTGGCCACGTCATTGGCTTCAGCTCGTGTTGGGCGAGGGCTGCTGATCATTGATTCCAACATCTGGGTTGCGGTGATGACCAGTTTTTTATTCAGATTAGCGGTTTCTATGATTCTTTTTTGGATAATGGGTACCACTTCTGGGCTCATTTCTACCCCAAGGTCCCCGCGGGCGACCATAACCCCATCTGAAATGGCGATGATCTCTTCCAGGTTTTCCAATGCTTCGGGGCGCTCCAACTTTGCAATCACCAAAGGCTGATGCTGGTTGTAAGAACCCTGACGAATGGCATTTTTGACCCGCATTATATCAGCCGCGTTGCAAACGAATGAAACGGCGACGGCATCTACTCCAAGGGCTAGGCCGAATTTAAGATCCTCTTCGTCTTTGTCCGTAAATCCCAAAATATCCAGTTTGGTTCCAGGAAGGTTGATACCTTTATTTGATTGGAGCAGTCCACCTATCATTACCTGGCAATAGATATCCTGGTCCTGGATATCCCTGACTTCCAACTCCATGTTGCCATCATCCAGCAGGATTTTTCTCCCAGGTTTAAGGATAGCATGCAAATCGGGGAAATCAACCGGGATCTTTCCTTCAGCAGCCGGCAGAGCAGTTGTCAGGATGATCTCATCCTGGGGTTTTAACAGGACCGGGTTGGGAAGTTCTGCCACTCGAATTTTGACACCCTGCAAATCCTGCATGATGGCGAGGGGTTTTTCCAATCTGCGGCTGAGATCCCTGAGTTTTCGATATACTTTTTCGTGGTCTTCGTGGTTCCCATGCGAAAAATTAAGGCGTGCGATGTTCATCCCGGCATGCATCATTTTCAGCAGGGTACTTTCATCCTCACTGGCAGGACCAATTGTCGCTACAATTTTCGTTCGGCGTTCTTCCATAGGCTTAGATATAATTCAGGGNNAGGGCAGTGGCCCTTTGGCGGATTGATTTTCCGTAGAGGTCAGCGATGCCGAATTCAGTAATCACATATCTGACATGGTTTCTACTGGTCACAACACCGGCGCCTTGTTTTAGCATGGAAACGATTCGGCTGAGCGAGTCGTTCTTGGCTGTGCTTGGCAGCGTGATGATCGGGACCCCCCCTTTAGAACGTGATGCCCCGTAGATGAAATCCAGCTGACCACCAACACCACTATAGATCTTGGNNGCCGATGCTGTCTGCGCAAACCTGTCCAGTCAGGTCAATCTCTATTGCCGAATTGATGGCTACCATGCGGTCATTCTGGGAAATAATGAAGGGATCGTTGACATATTCGGTGGGGTGAAGCTCAATCAAAGGATTGTCATTTACCCATTTGTAAAGGCGCTTAGACCCAAGCAGGAACCCCGCGATAATTTTTCCGGGATGCAGCGTTTTTTTCGAACTGGTAATCACACCTGCCTCGACCAGGTCGATAACACCATCCGAGAACAGCTCTGTATGGATCCCAAGGTCTTTTTTGTGGTAGAGGTGTTTGAGCACGGCATCTGGGATGCCGCCGATCCCCATCTGCATGGTG
>DNGN01000191.1 GCA_003486225.1 Chloroflexota bacterium | reverse complement strand
CAGCGCAGGTCCAGGCCTTTCAGGCAGAAGAGACCCGCTGGCTGGAAGAAGATCGCCTAAAACTTGAAGAGATCGAACAGCTCATTTCGCAAGACCAATACGCTGAAAAAGCCCGTAAAACCCTGGCAGAGATCGACCAGGAATTGAAAGAGATCGGGTACGATGCCGCCAGCCATGACGCGGCCCGTAAAACCGAACTAGATCTGCAAAAAGCTGCCAACGAGCACCGGATGCTGGAAAATGCGCGGGCCACGTTGGCGCCTCTGGAGCGCGAGATCAAAGAGATCGGCGAGCAGATCGACCAGACCCGCCAAACGCTGGAACAACAGGAACAAGAGCACCAACAGGCAGCCGCTCAACTGGCCGCCGCAGAAATGGATGCCCCAGACATGCTGGCGACAGAAAGAAAAATGCTTGAGCTGCAAGAGCAAGAGAACCGCACACGTATGGCCTTGGGTGCCGCTCAACAAAATTTACAGGTTTTGGATACCCTGAAAATACGCAAGAAAGAATTGGAAGCCGAGCGAGAGCAATTCTCCAACCAGGTGGTTGAGTACAAGGTATTGGAACGGACTTTCGGCAAGAACGGCGTGCCTGCGATGCTGATCGAGCAAGCCCTGCCGCAGATCGAAACCCAGGCCAACCAGGTGCTGGAAAAGCTGAGCGGCGGCAATATGCATATCAGCTTTATCACCCAGCAAGAATACAAAGACAGCAAAAGAGACGACCTGCGCGAAACCCTCGATATCCAGATCAGCGACAGCAGCGGTGCCAGAGATTATGAGATGTATTCCGGCGGTGAGGCCTTCCGAATTAATTTCGCCATCCGCCTGGCCCTTTCAGAAGTGCTGGCCCAGCGCGCGGGCGCCCGCCTGCAAATGCTGGTGATCGACGAAGGCTTTGGCAGCCAGGATGAGATCGGCCGCCAGCGCCTGGTTGAGGCGATCAACATCGTCAAATCGGATTTNNACCCGGCTGGAAGTGACCAAAGGGCCGCGCGGCTCGATGGTGGAACTAATCTCTACATAAAGGCTCACAAATTAAATGGATATTACGCCTAAAATTGATCGCAATCGCATTACAATTTTTCTTACCCTGGCTTTTGGTCTCTCCTGGGCCACAGGTTTAGTGATCTTCCTGCGCGGAGGACTAGCCAACAGCCCGATGTTGATCCCCGAGATTGGCTTCACCGAAGCCCACATCCTGATGGCTACTACTTACATGTTCTCCCCGGCAATCGCCCATCTGATCACCCGTCTGGTAACGCGCGAAGGCTGGCAAGGCACCTGGCTGCAGTTCAATGTCCGGCAGAGATGGCCGTATTGGGCGCTGGCCTGGTTCGGTACACCGCTCCTGGTAGCGGTAGGAGGCCTGCTCTATTTTGTCTTCTTCCCGCAGCACTTTGATCCCAGCTTGCAGGCATTCAGTGAGATGCTGGCCCAAAACAGCCAGGGAACTGAAGAGATCACACTCAGCAGCGGAACCATCGCCGCCATCCAGATTTTCCAGGCCATCCTGCTATCCCCTATCCTCAACCTGGTGCCGGTCTTTGGAGAAGAGTTCGGCTGGCGCGCCTATCTACAGCCCAAACTGCTGCCGCTCGGCGAGCGAAAAACCTACCTCCTGATGGGTGTAATCTGGGGGGTGTGGCACGCGCCGGTGATTGCCATGGGATACAACTATGGCTACGGTTACCCTGGGGCTCCATGGGCAGGCGTGCTGATGTTCATCTGGGTGGCATTTGTGCTGGGCACATTCTTCGGTTGGGTTACGCTGCGCGCCAAATCAGTCTGGCCTGCCGTGATCGGGCATGCCGTCCTGAATGGTACAGCCTCGGCGGTCTTTTTGTTCACCACCGGCGATCCTAACCCGCTCATCGGACCACTGATGGCAGGCTTTATCGGCTCTTTAGGCTTCACGTTTATGAGCATCTGGATCTTCCTGCGAGGCACCACAGACACCCGTTCCCCATCAGGAGAACAGGATTCCTAAGCATGCAGATTCAGGGAGCGATCTTCGATATGGATGGCACGCTGGGGGACACGGTATTTGTTTCCGTAGAAGCCATCGTGCGGACAGCCTTCCAGCTGACCGGAAATCATTACACGCATGACGAGATCATCGCCAGGTTTGGCCCCACAGAACCCGGCATCCTCAGGCAGTTGGTACCGCAAACGCAGTGGGAAGAGTGCACCCGCCTCTTTTTTGACCATTACGAGGTTTTACACCAGCAACATCGGATCGGGGCTTTCCCCGGCATCCAAGAAATCCTTGACCTGCTTCACCAACATGATATACGTCAGGCTATTGTCACCGGAAAAAGCCGCCGATCTGCAGAGATCTCTCTCAAGTACTTCAGCCTGAATGGCTATTTCGAGGCCGTCGAAACCGGGTCCCTGATGGGGTCTGGAAAAAAAGCCAGCATCCTAAAAGTATTGGAGAGCTGGCAAATCCCACCCGAGACGGTCTGCTATGTCGGCGATGCCCCCACAGATGTGACCATCGCCAGGAGTACAGGCCTTCAGCCGATCAGCGTCTCCTGGGACAGAAATGCAAATCCAACTCTGTTGGCGCAGCAAAATCCTTATGCTTTGTTCGAGCAGGTAAAGGATATGAAAAGCTGGCTGGAGTCGCACCTCAATGGGAGCATGCCAGAAGAGGAATCTCATGTATCTTGAAGCCATCCATCTCACCCGCACCCTGCCCTGCCTGGCTGAGCCCGGCAAGATCCAGGTGGTGGGCACACCCACACGCTCCCTGAAAGAGGTCATCCCCTACCTGGCAACCCTGCCAGGAATCATCCGTTTCAATCCAGATAAACACAGCCTGACCTTCCGGCGGCGGCCAGGCTTCCTCACATTGCTGGAGGATAAAGTTCTCATTACCCAGGTAACCGACAACGAAGAAGGAGAAAACCTGCTCAAGAATTTGGTGGAAGCGATTAACGTCACCTGGGATAATAGAGAGCAACTGACCGCCATCACCCGCCCCACCCGGATTCTGCGCCCGTTAGATATCTATGCCCTGCTGCCGCAGACCAACTGCGGGGAGTGCGGAGAGGCAACCTGTATCGCATTTGCTGCAAAGTTATTTATGAGCGAGCGGACTGTCCTGGAATGCCTGCCGATGGTCTCAGACCCAGGTTTTGAAGAGCGGCGCAGCACATTGGAAGCAATGGTGACATAAAGTAACCCAATCCAGAATAGACAACACCCCACAAAGGTTATATTATTAATAAGATATAGTTTCAAATGAGTTTAGGGTATTTTACTCAAGGAGCAGATCGATGAGAAAAATTTTCACCATCGGGTTGTTTTTAATTTTGCTGTTCTCCCTAACCAGCTGTGCACCTGGACCAAACGTGTTTACCGATCAGACCAATCCAGACGGGGAGATTGCCGGCTTCTGGCATGGGTTATGGCACGGCTTTATTTCATTTTTCACCTTCGTGATTTCCCTCTTCAATGATGATGTCAGCATGTACGAAGTGCATAACAACGGCGGCTGGTACAACTTCGGGTTTATACTTGGTGTGATTTCGTTCTTCGGCGGTAGCGGGAGAGGCAGCCACCGGAGAAGCCGAGAGCACCAAGCGTAAGCAGGCCGCACCCGTGAGCTTGAAAGTCCTGATCACCTATGCCACCCGTTTTGGGGCAACCATGCAGGTCGCCGACGCGATCGCAAAGACTGCGCGCGAAGCTGGGCAGGAGGTCGAGCTTAAGGCCATGAAAGACGTCCACTCACTGGAAGGCTATCAGGGAGTTTTTCTTGGCAGCGCTGTCAATTACGCCACCTGGCTGCCCGAAGCCGTGGAATTTGTAAAAACCATGCAGGAGGACCTTCGCCAAATCGCGGTCGTTCTGTTCACCGTCCATATCACCAATGTGGGTGACGATGAGAAAAGCCGGCGCAACCGGCAGGCTTTCACCGAGGAAGTGCGCGAGCTGATCGACCCGGTAGATGAAGCCTTCTTTGCGGGAAAATTTGACCGCCAGGCTGCCGGTGAAATCATGCCCAAGTGGCTGGCATGGCTGGTCCCCACCATTGACCTGAGAAAATGGCAGAAAATCCGGGTATGGACTACACAAGCCCTGGAAAAGATCGAGAACCACCTTACCCTCTAAAGCCGGGCACTGCCACACAAGCCAGAGCATAGAGAGATTATGATCCAAAAAAATGGGGGGGATTTCCTTTTAAGGCAGATATTGCAGCACGCCTGGCAGGCCGTTTAGTCCAGCTTCTCCCATTTAGGGCGAGATCTAAACCCGGCTCTCACCTGGCGCAAGATTGGCAGCGGGGTTTCCAGTACATTGCAGCAGATTTTTGCAATCCGCTGTGCTGAAGTCCCGTTGTTTTGAATGGGTAACAACCGGCGCAGTTGATCTACATCCAGGTAGGAGTGGAGTTCCTTTCCCAGAGCCACGGCGGTAAACGAGCACGATGACTCCTGGGTAATCACGGCATCGGCATTGGCGATCAACGTATCCACATCACCTTCTATCAACACCATCGAACCTGGGCAATATTTCCGGACCTCACGCTTGGCCCGATTGACTTTTTCGGATGGGTGGAGTTTAAAGATCAACTGGCGGCCCTGGGCAATCTGATAACAGGCTTTGAGAAATTTCTTGCGGTCGTCATGCAGGAAACATTCCCGCAAGGGAGAAGTGGCCACCAGAACATAGCCGGTATATGGGGAACGGCTCCCTCTCAGCACTTCGAAATGATCAAAATTCGGGATGCCCGTGACAATGATCTTTTCAGGCTTTACCCCTTTCTTGATGAACCAGTCCCGATATCCTGTAGAGGCCACACAAAAAATATCGTATTGATCAGAAAGCCCGGTGGCCGAAGTATTCGCCAGGTAGCGAGGCAGCCTAAACCACTTGACCAAATAGTAAACCAGGGATTCGCGGGTCATGATGCCTTCCTGAATTAGGATCAGCCGTCTCCCGCGCACATTTTTTGGAACGATCAGGTCGCTGCCGGTTACCACCAGGTCAAAATTGTGCTGCTCCCCGCGCCAATCGATCGTCAGGTTGTTCTTTTGCAAATAATCCACTGTTGCCTGCTGATGTTTGCCTGCCAAAATGGAGAAATTCAGGAACCCATGCTTGGCCAGCAGGTTGACAAACCCGTCGGCATAATATGGCGAGAAATAACACTCAGACGTTTCACCAAGAAAACGCGAGATTTTATGCATCATCCGGGTCTGATTTAGCGACCCACAAATAAACAGGATCTTTTCCATCGTATACTTGACGGATCTGCAATATTGAATGGTCTTGCCAGGGGGAAGAACTGGGGTGATTCAGCGCAGATTAATTATACAATATTCCAGCCTTAAAATTCCACTGTACCAGAGTTTGGGCATGCCAATTGGATCAATACCAGCTGAAGGCCGCACAGGTAAAACACCTGGGGTAAAGAGGGATCGATGACATCCGGCAAGGAAAAAATAACCCTTGCAGGTAAACCAGCGGTGATATAATTGGCCCTCGTGGAACGCAAAGGTGAACAAAAATCTGCCAGCCCAAAATTTTGGGAGCGCACCCTGTTTATCCTGGCTTTCAACCAGCTGGCCAGTGCCGCCGGATTCTCCAGTATTTTCCCCTTCCTCCCGCTGTATGTCGAAGAACTAGGGTCAACCACCGGACTGAGCATCGAACTACTTTCCGGTCTGGTATTTTCTGGTCAGGCATTTGCCATGATGCTGGCCTCACCTGTCTGGGGAAACCTTGCCGACCGCTTCGGCCGCAAATTGATGATCCAGAGAGCTTCTTTCAGCGGAGCCATCTTGCTTTTGTTGATGGCCTTTGTGCGGTCTGCAGAAGAACTGGTACTGTTGAGAACCATTCAGGGCCTGGTCACAGGCGTAGTTGCAGCCAATAATGCCCTGGTGGCATCTATTGCTCCCCGAAAACGCAGCGGCTATGCCATGGGAATCCTCCAGATGGCGTTGGGAGTTGGAGTTGCCGTAGGGCCCATGATCGGTGGGGCGATTGCCGATGCCTTTGATTACAATGCGGCTTTTTATGTTACCTCTGCCCTGCTGCTGCTTGCTGGCCTGGTGGTGACCTTCGGAGTAAAAGAGCCGCAGCGGCAGGAAGGCAGCACCACAGCCGAACGCACACCTTTCTTTCAGGAGTGGAAATTCATCTTTAGGACCAATGGCGTCAGTATTACCTTCCTGCTGCGCTTCCTGACCCAGATGGGCCGCATGATGGTGATTGCCATCCTGGCCTTCTTTGCCCGAGAATTGATCCTGAACGAAAACCAGCTCAATTCCACCGTTGGACTGATGATCGGTATTTCAGCCGGGGCAGCCACGCTGAGCGCCATATATCTCGGCAAGCTGGGCGACCGCATCGGTCACAAGAAAGTGTTGATTGCCAGCACCTTGGTCTCCGGACTGTTCTACCTGCCGCAAACTTCTGTCACCTCAGCCTGGCAGCTGGTTGTGCTGCAGGGCCTAACCGGGGTTGCCCTTGGCGGGATCATTCCCTCCATGGCCGCCCTGCTGGCAAATTTTATCGCCGAAGGCCACGAAGGCGCTGTTTACGGCCTGGATAACTCAATCAACGCTGCCGGGCGTTCAGTGGCCCCACTCGTAGGCGGGATGATTGCCGGGTGGTTGGGTCTGCGGGCGACTTTCCTCAGCACCGGCCTGCTGTTCCTCCTGACTGGATTAATTGCTTTCATCTGGCTGCCAGAAACCAACCCCGAACTTGAGGGCGCAACAGCAGAAGAAGCCGCGGCATAGCCTTTTTTCACCCGTATTTTCCAGATGGAATCTCCCCACAGTAAAAATGCCCGGAATGGGAAGACCGAGATGCGGTATAATCAATCCTGGCCAAAAATTTAATGCTAGAGAAATGTAAGTATGTTAGAAAAACTAGAACCAATTGAAAAAAAATACCAAGAACTGAACGATGAACTTCTGACAGTCGGGGACGACTACCAGCGCGCCACCGAGATCTCAATGGAACGCTCGGAAATCGAGCCGCTGGTGAAAATTGCCAAACAGTACCGTCATGTCCTGAACCGGATTGAGGAAGCCCGTAACTTAATAGAGAGCGAAGATGAAGAGCTCGCGGAACTGGCGTCGATTGAGCTGGAAGAACTGGAACCCCAGGTCGAACCATTGGAAGACAAGATCAAATCCATGCTGCTGCCCAAGGACCCGCGAGACATCAAGAATGTGATCATGGAAATTCGCGCCGGGGCTGGCGGTGACGAAGCCGGCATTTTTGCCGCAGACCTTTACCGCATGTACACGCGCTATGCAGAGAGATTGAACTGGAAAACAGAAATCCTCTCGATGAACGAGACCGGTGTCGGCGGATTTAAAGAGATCACGGTTGAAATCAAGGGCAAAGGGGCTTTCTCACGGCTCAAATTCGAATCAGGTGTTCACCGCGTGCAGCGGGTGCCGGCCACAGAATCGCAGGGCAGAATTCACACCTCCACCGCCACCGTGGCAGTGCTGGCTGAAGTAGACGAAGTGGAGATCGATATCCCCGATCGGGATATTGAGATCGAAGTCTACAAATCTGCTGGGGCTGGCGGGCAAAACGTGCAGAAAAACTCCACTGCAGTCCGCATCCGCCACTTGCCAACCGGGATGGTGGTCGCCTGCCAGGATGAACGCTCTCAGCTGCAGAACAAAATGCGGGCAATGAGCATTTTGCGCGCCCGTCTATTTGAAATTGAGGAAGAGAAACGGCACAACGAGATCGCAGAAGAGAGGCGATCGCAGGTTGGCTCCGGCGACCGTTCGGAAAAAATCCGCACCTACAATTACCCGCAGTCCCGCATCACAGACCACCGGATTGGCTTCACGTCCCATAACCTGAGTGTGATCATGGATGGCTATATTGATGATCTGCTGGACGAATTAGCCACACAGCATGAAGCGGAAAAACTGGCTGCAGCAGGTTTGAAAGAGGATTAACCGAGGATCCCGGCATTGAATTACCCCAGCCACTCTCCAATCCGAACCCAAACCATATCTGTTGCCCTGGCACATATCCGGCAGCGGATTGCAGGCCTAACCGATTCCCCTGGCCTGGATGCACAGGTACTGCTGGCTTTCGTGTGCAAGAAAGACCGCACCTGGATCCTGGCCCACCCCGAATATGAGCTCAACCCGGAAGAAATCCTGATCATGGCCGAAGCCTTAGCGCGCATCTATGCTGGGGTACCGCTGCCCTATGTAATAGGTGAATGGGAATTCTATCAGCTGCTCTTCAAGGTCACACCCAGTGTGCTTATCCCGCGCCCGGAAACCGAACTGCTGGTAGAAACAGCCATCCGTTGGTTGCAGGAAAACCCACATTGCAACCAGGTAGCTGAAGTCGGCACCGGTTCCGGCTGCATTGCCATCAGTATTGCCAGCCACGTACCCCATGCCCGGATCACCGCGATAGATATCTCCCCGGAGGCTGTGGCTGTGGCGGAACGAAATGCGGCCCTGCACCAGGTGTGCGACCAGATCGAGTTCCGGGAAAATGATTTGCTGACCAATATCCCCGGCCCCTTTCACTTGATCTGTGCCAACTTGCCATACATTCCCAGTGCTGCCTTGCGCTGCCTGCCGGTCTATCTGCAGGAGCCCACACTGGCCCTGGACGGCGGTGATGACGGCCTGAAAGTGATCGGGAGACTGCTGGAACAATCCGCTCAGAAACTTGCCAAAGGGGGCCTGGCGCTTTTTGAAATCGAAGCCGGCCACCCGCAAGAAGCCAAAGCCCTGGCAGCTCAGTATTTCCCCCAAGCCAACATCTCGACCAAATTGGACCTGGCAGGACGCCACCGCTTGCTGATCATCGAATTGCCATGAAACATACCCAGGTAATTCCAGCTGATCAGGCCAATGCTATCCAGCTCGCGGTAGGAGTGCTTAAAAACGGGGGGACTGTGGTTTTTCCAACCGATACGGTTTACGGGCTGGGGGCCAGCGCTTTTTCCACCGTGGCCATCGACCAGCTGTTTAGCATCAAAGAACGCCAGCAAGAACAGGCCATTGCTGTGCTGATAGGCCACATAGATCAATTATCCCTGGTGACCGAGACACCCAGCCCAGCCGCCCTCAGGCTGGCCGAGATCTATTGGCCAGGCGCACTGACCCTGGTAGTCCCGCGGCACCCCGACATGCCCAAAAACCTTTCCCCACTCCCCACCCTGGGCGTACGCATCCCAGACCATCCTGTGGCGTTAGCCCTGCTCCAGGCTGCCGGGCCGTTGGCTGTCAGCTCAGCGAATCTTTCCGGGCAGTCCAACACCACCACGGCAGAAGAAGCACTCTCGCAGCTTGACCAGAGGGTGGACTTGATTTTGGATGGCGGGAAAACACCCGGAGGGGTTCCTTCCACCGTGGTGGATATGACGGGCGCAGAACCGGTCGTGCTGAGACAGGGGCCCGTGATCATCGGCTGAAGAGTAGCATACGCTAGCCTAAATACTTCTCATATAAGCCTTATCTTGCTTTCATCTCCCGTTAATCTAGATAAGTATAATATAGTCAGGTACTGATTAAAAATCATGTAATCTCCTCCCCCTCCAACCACCCTGACAGATCGTCAGGGTGGTATTTTTATGTCATGAAACCGCCATGAACGGAGCCTGTTCCTGGAATTGGAAATGACCTATAATACAGGCAAATATAGAGGTTACAGCCTATGGATCAATCCTCCAAAGATACTCTCGTAAAAGCTGTTGGAATGCTCAAAGCTGGGGAGAACAGAGAAGCAGCGGCCTTGCTGGCGAAATTGCTGAAACAAGAACCTGACCTCGTTCAGGGTTGGTACATGCTTGGTTTGGCCTTGGACGATACCGAACATAAGATCAGGGCTTTCAAACGCGTTCTGAAGCTGGACCCCAACCACGAAAAAGCAACCCAGCAGATCGAACTGCTTGAAATTCACAGCACTCCCTCTCCCGGCCCATTCTCTGAAGTTGAAACCGGGGATGAACCAGCTCCTGTGGCGAGTGCTCCCGTGAACGATGACTTTGAGCTGCCGGACTGGATGCGGGAATCGACCTTTGATCCTTCCGATTACAGCAGTGAAATCCCTGAAATCTTTGAAAACATAGATTCTGACATCCCTTCCTGGGCAAAACAAGGGGTACTGGAATCTCAGGACGACCTGAGCCCCGCAGAGTCTCTGGATGTCGCAGCGGAGGAGTTCGAGCAAGCCGAGGATGATTTTCCAGCAGAAACAGCGGAGTCAGCGCTGCCTCAAAGCGAACTGACCGGATATTATGATGATGTTGATGAAGAAGATGGCACCCCGATCGATTGGGAAGATGAGGAGTACCCATCGGAATCGACCTCTCCGGATCGAGTCTCAGCCTTTGTAGCCGAAGATGAGCCGCTCGATGACCAGCCAGAATGGCTGAGAGACATGGTAGAAGATGACGGCAGCAAGAAGAAGCAAAAGAAAGAAAAAGTCCCCAAGAAGCTGCTGTCGCCAGACCAGAAGCGCCGGCGGCGCAAGATCATCACATACATTATCCTGATCGCAGCCCTGATCGGGCTTGGCTACGGCGGGTACTACTATCAGGACCAGATCAAACCGTATGTCCAGCCTTTCTGGTCTTCTGCAAAAACCATAGCCGCACCTGTGACAGATTTGCTGACACAAGGCGCTCCCATCACCTATCTGCTCACGCCAGGTTTCAACAATACACCCACCAGCACCATGGTCCCACAACAGCAGCCGACCAGCGAGCCGACCTGGACACCCTCCACAGGCCAGCTAACGGGCAGCAGTGCGGGAGCCAACCCATCTAGTGGAGGGGCAATAGCCATCACCCCTACTCCAATCCCACTGGGAGAGGAGATTATAACTGCCATGCAAGGCCTTGAAGAGCAGATCAAAACGGTTCGCAATTTGCCTGGTCCGATCAACCTGGAACGCGAGATCATGACCAATCAGAAACTGCGCCAATTCATGCAAGAGCGGTTGATTGACGACGAGACCCTGACCGAGCTGCAAGCTGAGGAGATTGTGCTGAGGGCGCTGGGCTTCATCAACGCTGAATACGATCTCACCCAGGCGAGATTGAACGCCCGTGGAGATGCCCTGGGCGGGTACTATGATCCTGATCTTAACAAGCTGAATCTGGTTGGCAGCGGGTTCGATGGCGTTGAAACCTACATCTATGCACATGAATATGCCCACGCCTTGCAGGACGCAAACTTTGATCTCAACAGCCTGGGATATACCCCATCCTGCACAAAATCTATCCAGGCCTGTCTGGCAACCCGGGCCCTGGTGGAAGGCGAAGCGAGCCTGGTGAACCAGTTGTGGCTGGAACAATTTCCGCCCGAGACGGGGTTAGAAGAAATCAACAACTACCAGCCACCCGCAGCCCTCTTTCAGGAACAGGCCGATCCACCGTATTATGCAATGAATAACGTCTTCGCCTATGAATACGGGCTGGCGTTTGTCGAATTTCTGCAGGAGAACGGGGGCTGGAATGCAGTCAACCGGGCCTATGCCGCCCTGCCAGAGACCACTGAACAGATCTTGCACCCGGCCAAATACCAGCAAAGAGAGCTCCCGCTATTCCTGGACCATCCTGACCTCAGCCCGGTCTTCAGGAATGATTGGGAACTGCTGCGCAGGGAATCACTGGGAGAATGGGAGACTTATCTGCTGCTGGCATACAATGATTTCACGGAGGCCAGAAGGCCAACCCAGGAAGCGCAGGTTGCCGCAGAAGGATGGGGATCGGATGAATACCGCGTCTACTTCAACCCTGCCACCGAGGATGTCTTTTTATCGGTCTATTGGATCTGGGATAACGCAGATGAGGCCAGCCAATTCTATAATTCCCTGCTGCCTTCGCTTTCCACGCGTTTTGGCAGGAATGCCATCGACGGCCCCGGTGAAAGCGGTATGTGCTGGTTCTTCAGCGAGCAGACAAGCTGCCTGTACCAGAACGAAAAGTGGGTCCTCTGGCTTTACAGCACCAACCGGGAAACCCTGGAAGCAGCCAAAGAAAAGTTCACCAAGCTCCCCTAATATAGAAACCACGAATAGAAAAGCCCTGCAGTTGAACTGCAGGGCTTTTTTGCCGATTCCAAACCTTGCTGCTGCCAATTCCGCTGCCAAGTTACGGCTCAAAAAAACAACTTTCCAGGTTTATTTCAAAATACATCATGCTATAATCGTACAGAGCGAACCCGTTCTTGAATTATCCCTGATCATCATCTAAATCTGGAGGAAAATCCATGTCGATCACTGATTCAAAAGCCTTTGATTATTTTACAGATGAGCACCACATGATCCAGCAAGCTGCCCGAGATTTTGCCCAAAAGGAAATCGCCCCCATTGCCGAAGAATTTGACCATTCGGGAGATTTCCCCATGGAAACCATCAAAAAAATGGGGCAGATGGGATTCATGGGAATCGAGATGCCGGAAGAATATGATGGCGCTGGGATGGATACCCTGGCATATGTGCTGGCCCTGGAAGAGATCTGCAAAGCCGATGCCTCTCATGGAACCATTATGTCCGTGAACAATTCGCTCTACTGCTACGGAATTCAAAAGTTTGGAACAGAGGAACAAAAGCAAAAATTCATCCGCCCGATTGCCTCAGGCGAAAAAATCGGGGCCTACTCGCTGACCGAACCGATGTCTGGCTCAGATGCCGGCACCATGCAAAGTCTGGCGGTCAGGGATGGGGATGCCTATATCCTCAACGGGCGGAAGTCCTGGGTCACCAGCGGGCCGGTGGCAGATTATATCGTGGTATTTATGATGACCGATCCTGCAAAATTGCAGCGTGGGGTGACGGCTTTTCTGGTGGATGCCCAGACACCCGGATACTCGCGCGGCAAAAAAGAACCCAAATTGGGGATCCGCGCCTCGGCGACCAGCGAAATCGGCTTTGACAACTGCCGCATCCCGGTTGAAAACCGGCTGGGAGAAGAAGGGGAAGGTTTTAAGATTGCTATGGCAGTCCTGGATGCCGGGCGGATCGGAATTGCCACCCAGGCTTTGGGGATTGCAGAAGCCGCCTACGAAGCCAGCGTGGCATATGTCCGTGAGCGCGAGGCTTTTGGCAAAAAGATCGGCGAGTTCCAGGGGATTAGCTTTAAACTGGCCGATATGAAAACCCGCATCGAAGCAGCCCGCGGACTGATCCACCGGGCTGCGATTGCCAAGACAAAATCCAAATACACCGGCCAGCGCTATACCCTGGAAGCCTCGATGGCAAAATTGTTCGCCTCCGAGATGTCGATGTTTGTGACCCACCAGGCTGTTCAGATCCACGGCGGCATGGGATACAGCAAAGAACTTCCGCTGGAACGGTATTTCAGAGATGCCAAGATCACCGAGATCTACGAAGGCACCAGCGAAATCCAGCGCCTGGTGATCTCGCGCCTGGAGACAGGATTGCGCTGAAAAAAATCGGTGCACACCAGGAGCCACAACTGAACGCGCCTCAATTGCTACTTAAAAACCCGGCACCCACCGCCATCCTGGGCGGTATCATCGGGGCGGCTGCCAGCCTCCGCATCTACCCGCACCTGGTCCAGGAACAAAAATGGATCGCCAACCTGTTGATCATCCTCAGCTTGCTGATCTTCAGTGCGGGAGCAGCCAACCTGTATGGCAAATTTCGATCCGAGAGACTGCAGCAGTGGAAGGAGAGACTGCTGCGGGCCAGCGGCCAGACATCTGCCCAGCTGGTATTTCTCTTGCTGGCCCTGCTGGCAGCCAGTATTACAGCGATCGCATCCGGGGTGGACATCTTTATGATCCCGGATTTTGGGCTGGTCGTGACGATCTGGGTCTGTGGCATCGGATTGGTGGTTTTAGGGGCCTGGAAAATCAGCGAAGCGGTACCAAAAATATCCCGCAAAACGCTGCTGATAGCCGCCCTGCTATTCGTCATCAGTGCGGCCATCCGGGCCGTGGCAGCTGAACAAATCCCGCCCCTGCTCAACGGGGACGAAGCATCCGCTGGCCTCAGTGCAGTTCAGTTCATCGAAGGGCACACCAACAACATCTTCGGGGTTGGTTGGTTCTCCTTCCCTTCTTTATATTATGCCCTGCAGTCGGTCTTCATCAAGGTGTTTGGCAGATCCATCTTCGCACTGCGCTTTTCCTCCGCCCTGATCGGCGGCCTGACCGTCTCAGCGGTTTTCCTGGTCGGCAAACGGATCTTTTCCGAACGGACCGGTTTGCTGGCAGCCCTCTTCCTGACCGGGTCACACTTCCACAACCACTTCAGCCGCATTGGGCTGAACAACATCTGGGATGGGTTCTGGTACGTGGTCGTGCTGGGTATGCTGGTCGACGGCTGGCGCAACCAGCGCAGGCTGCCGTTCATCCTGGTGGGGATTGGCCTGGGATTCTCGCAGTTTTTTTATGTCAGCAGCCGGTTCCTCCTGGTGCTGATTCCTTTCTGGGTACTGGTGATGGCGCTGATCGATCGGAAAAGCTGGAAAGCCAACCGGGGACACCTGCTGTATGCCCTGCTGATCTTTTTGGTGATCACCCTGCCCTCCATCTGGTTCTACGCCAAAGAAGATGGCTACTATAACTTTTTGGCCCCTTTCAACCGGGTCGATATTTTAGGCGAATGGCTGGAGCGGGAAGTTCAATTGGTGGGAAAGCCGGGCTGGAAAATCCTGGCTGAACAGCTCTACGCCAGTGCACGCACATTTGTCAGCATTCCGGTTCAGGTCTGGTATCCAGCGGATACCCCGATCCTAAGACCGGTTTCAGCGGTCCTGTTCCTCTGCGGCATGATCCTGCTGCTCTTCCGCCTGACCAAACCGGCTGCCGTGATGCTGTATCTTTGGATCGGGATGTTCATCCTGGCGGGAGGGTTCAGCGTGCCGGCTTCTTCGGCTCAGCGGTTCGTGGCCGCCATTCCCGGGTGCGCGCTGGTGATTGGTTTTTGCCTGGACGAGTGTATCCGCTTGACCAGCAAGATATGGGCGGATAGAAGCAAACTGCTCTATGCCGCCTCCATTTTGCTGCTGGTTGGCCTGGGACTTTCCGATCTGAACTTCTACCTGTTCAAATATACCCCACACACACAGCTGGGCGGGCAAAACACCTTGGTGGCAGGCAAGCTGGCAGATTACTTAAAAAAGCAGGAACCTGCCCAGGTAGCTTTCTTTGGAGGGGACCGCATGGGATACTATTCCATCAACTCCACCGCATTTCTGGCCCCACACATCCTGGGCCTGGATTTCCGCGAACCCTGGGGATCGGAGGACAACCCAACCATCTCGTCCGGGCAGGTCATCTTTGTCTTCCTGCCAGAGATGGAAGAAGATCTCGACCGGGTGCGGGAAGATTATCCCTCCGGGCAGCTGACCACCGAAGTTGATTTGATGGGTGCCCCCCTGTACTGGCTGTATACCGTTCAATACTCCCCATAGTGATTCACCATGGAAACCGCAAAAAATTCTGCTTCACAGCTTAAGCTGGTGCTGAAAGCCCTGCGCTGGACCTCCGCCAGCTACTACCTGTTGAGTGGGTTCTTAATGCTCCTGTTCTTGATCGGGTATGTCTGGTGGCCACTGGTGGAAGACTATCTTTCCTATTTCAACCCAGAGGTTCCGCTTTGGCAGCAAATTGACTGGCTGCTGATCGGGAACTTTTTGTTCATGTCCACCATGATCATGGCCAACGCCAACCTGAGGAATGATCTGCCAATCCTGATGATCGGTCTGGTCGGCGGGCTTGCGATTGAAGGCTGGGGAACCCAGACTGAGATCTGGAGCTATTACACCAACGAACGCCCTCCCTTGTGGATCATCCCCGCCTGGCCGATTGCCAGCCTTTCCATCGACCGGCTTTTCCGCCTGCTGCATCTCGCCAGCCAGCGGGTGCCAGAAAAACTCTTCCGCCGCCTGTATTGGGTGATCTTCCCGCTTTTCTATGCCCTGATGATGGTTTTCGTCTGGCCAACCCGCGATAAATCCCTCACCATGCTGGCCCTGCTGATGGTCGGCTTACTGATCTATGCCTTGCGAGGTCAACGGGGAGCCGTGCTGACTTTTATTGCCGGGGCCGGTTTGGGCTATTTTCTGGAGCTCTGGGGCACCACCCGGCTGTGCTGGACATATTACACCCTCCAGTCGCCTCCTTTGTTTGCCGTGCTGGCTCACGGTATGGCTGCCGTGGCTTTTTGGTGGGGGCTGAATTTTTACCGCCGGTCGGTCGAGCGCCTGCCTGCAACTCTCCGCCATCGCCTCGCCCCGCACAAGTAATGTTTGCTGACCTCAACTCGTCATTAACAAGGACTTTAACCATAAAGGATTACAAATGGCGAAACAAAAAAGCAAGAAAAAACCACAGAAAAACAAAAATATAAATATGCTGATCGGCATTGTGGTGATTGTTGGAGCAGGCATTCTGGGTGCCATGGTTTTCTCAAACCCGGCTGAAACTGCATCCCAGTCAGCCAATGCGCTGCCCAGAGAAATCTCGGTGCAAGAGGCTTACGCAATGCGTGAGCAAGGCACCCTGATCCTGGATGTGCGTACCCCACAAGAATGGAACCAGGGGCATGTGCCTGGCGCCACCCTGATCCCGCTGGATGAACTTGAAAGCCGCCTGTCGGAACTTCCGCAGGACGAGGAGATTGTGGTCATCTGCCGATCGGGCAACCGCAGTGCAACCGCACGAGACATTCTGCTGAGAGCCGGCTTTCCAGCTGTGACAAGCGTGGCTGGCGGCTTTAACGACTGGACAGCCACCGGCTACGAGGTTGCATTCGGGCCGTAAAGATATCTCAGGGTTGATGCTGAATTCAACGATCCTCAATAAAAAAACAAAAAGAGCTGGCAACCAGCTCTTTTTTGTTCCTTGTGATATTTCCAAACCAGGCTGTGGTCTGGCTTAGGCAGCAGCAACCACCTGGGTATGAATATCAAATTCGGGTGGATTCTCAAAATGGCGTTTGACCAGGCACATACCTGCGGAGCGGATCAGGGCTTCGTGGTATTTTTCCGGAAATTCCGGGGGAACCTGAATTTCAAGTTCAATCTTTTCTACCAGTCCCTGGCTGAAAGGCCCGGAATGCAAACGCTGAACAATACGCACGCCTTCTGGGGAAAGGCCGCGCTGCTTGCAAAATCCCAACACATAAATTCCCGCACAGGTCCCTATCGAGGCTAAAAAGACAGCGAAGGGGGTCGGGGCGGAACCCATGCCACCACCCTGAGGTGGTTGGTCTGTCATTACGGTGTACTCCCCAAAATGAGCGTCTACCCGGGCTCCACCCGGGAAATCAATTATCATTTCCATTTTCTCACGGCTCCTTATATATTCGTGTTTCCATATATATGAATATTACCAGAATTCTCAGGTTTATTAAGTTAACATTGTCTTAGAAAACCAATAAAAATGCACCTCCAGACCTGAGGGGGGCAGGCCAAGAGGTGCAATTTCATTATAAGGTGATTAACCCGGAAAATCAAGAGGCAACCTCCCTGCCCTTCCGGTTAAATCCCCCATGCCGAATGTGGTCCCCCGCACATTCGGCACCGATGTTTGTCATGTTGTATAGACATTTATAAACCATTTGCGAATCGATTGCAATAGACGAAAATACTATTTTTTTTCAGAAGATTATTTCTTGGCAGAATGCCCAAAGCGCTCATAAATAATGGGTATAATGGAGCCATACCGTAAAACCTTACTTCATGAATCGGAAGGGCCGTTTTCTATGCAGAGGAAAATTCATATCGGAATTTTAGACGACCATATCGCCACAGCCAGCGGGTACAAATTAAAGCTGGAGCAGAACCCCAAAATTGCCGTTGCATGGATAGCAAACTATTTCCAGGACCTGATTGCCTGCCTTGAGGCCCACCCTACCGACCTGATCATTTTGGACATTGAAGTCAGCAATTCCCCCGAGGGTTCTGAGCCATACCCCATTCTGCATGCCATCCCCCAGCTGCTGGAAAAGAACCCTGAAATTAAAATTGTGGTCATCTCGATGCACAACCGGCCGGTAATGATCAAAGCCATCAAAACAGCCGGTGCTTCCGGGTACATCCTCAAGGAGGATGTCCGATCCTACGAAAAACTGGACCAAATTTTAATCGACATCTACGAACAGGAAAGCATTTATTTTTCACCGGAAGCTCTCCGGATCCTCAAGAAACCGGATGAGATCCCAAGCCTTTCCCGCCGGCAGCATGAAATCCTTTCCATCATATCCAGCAACCCAGCTATCAAAACCAATGAACTGGCCGAAACCCTTTATGTCAGCCCATCAACAATCCGCAACCATCTCTCAGATATCTACCTCAAGCTTGAAGTGAACAACCGATATTCCGCTGTGGTTCGGGCACAGCAGTACGGCCTGATTGCGGTAAACATGGATAACTGGCCAAAGGAATAGTTTCCGGATCCAATGCGCCGGGTTTTCCAGTCACCCAGCAAAAGACTTTAAACCGGGCATCCCGGCCAAAGAAAGTCCAGTCTGAATGAGCCCGACCCTGGCAAAGTACTGGATACAGGCACACAGATATGAGCGTAAGCGCAGGGCAGATACATGGTGAATACCCCTAAAAATCGTTTCCAATTATTCTTCCCACTGATCTTTGGCACCATTGTTGCGCTGATGATGGTCTATGAGATCGGGTTCTTGAAATTTGTCCCATATCCCGGTTTTAGCTTCAATCCCCTCACAGGGACCAATATTACAGTCTTCGATCCCAACCAGGAAAATATTTTCAGACCCGGAGATATGATCACAAAAATCGGGGAGACCTCCCTGGATACATACCGCAAAGAATACTCAGCCAATTTATGGACAGGGTTTTCGGCCAGTGAATTGGTGGAGATCGATCTTACGCGTGATGGGGAACCCAAAACGGTTTTTTGGAGATTTACCGGTAAAACCAATGCGGAATATTACGATCGACTGTTCAAGCATGTACCTTTGGCAATCGCCAGCCTGGTGCTTAGCTTAGGTTTCTTTTTCGGTATTGACCCTAAAAACCCAAATCATCGATTGTTGGTCTCCAACCACCTTGTGCTTGCCCTGGCTTTGGTGTTAACCACCACCCGCAGATCACAGTATTTGTGGTACAGCCCTGTGCTTTCCACGATTGTGGGTTGGGCAATTGTGCCGTTAATTCTCCATATCGGCTGGCGCTTTCCCACTCCCTTCAAAAACATGCCAGACTGGATTGAAAAGAAATGTTTTCCGGTCATATACGCTTTTGGAGCACTCGGGGCAGTCCTTGACCTAGCTTTTTTTGAACGAAAGCTCTTATTTACCGCATTGGTCACCAGTGGCTTTTTATTCATAGTTCTAATGTTCCTCCATTATCTGAAGCAAATCGAAAACCGGCCTCGCATCCATTTGGTCCTTCGTTTTTTATTCGTGGCGTTGATTCCCGAAATTGTAATCATCATTTTTAGAGGGCTCAATATTGAACCGGGTGAACTTGTTCAGTACTTAATTCTGTTTTCTCTTCCAGTCGCACCGACAGGATTCTTATTTGCCTTATGGCATGGAGAATACACCCGCCACCAAAAAAGGGCAGGGCAGT